>CALMUT010000001.1 GCA_937872925.1 uncultured Myxococcales bacterium
GTCCGGATCTGTGGGAGGCCTGGGCGGGCAACCGCCCAGGCCCACCCGAGCGGCGCGAGCGCGCACTGTGCCAGTCCTCCCACCCAGGGCCGTGCGGGCGCACGCGGGTTGGGTGGCGGCGCGCTTCGCCCTCAGCGCTCCGCGAGGAACGCAGCGACCTCCCGCGCAAAAGCGGACAAGTCGCTGACACCGTGAGTGGCGGCGGCGTACACCATCCCTGCGTTGACGCCGGAGTAGCCGTGCACGACGACGTTGCGCAGACCGACGGCCTTGCAGAGTGCCTCGGAAGTGCTGGGATCGATCACGGCATGCTCCGCAAGCCTGCGGAATCCTTCCGCAAGAGTTCGCGCGGCGGTCCAGCCCTCGTCCGCAATGATGTGGCCGGCGATGTCGGCGCAGGTCTGGACGGCAAGCATCAGATTGAAGCTGACCAGGTCCAGTGCGTCGGCGTCGGCCGCGAGCGCGTCCGCGCTGCTTGGGCAATGGCGCTCCGCACGCGCGATGCGGTCCGAGAGCTCCACTAGTTTCGCAGCAACGAGATCTCTATTGACCACCTAGACGCCCTTTTCGGCGACGCGGCGCAGAAAGCTATCCCGCATCTTGGTGAACCATGGTCGGTCTGTTTCCAGATCGATCAACACTCGAGTCCTCCAGGCCGACGCGGTGCCGAAGGGGCACTCGTGGACAAGTTCGCCCTCGTTGATGACTTGGGAAAGCAAGGGAATGGACGCGTCCGAGAGGGGGACCAGGTCGACCTCGAGCGAAACTGCGTCCCTCAACTCCGCCGAAATGGCAAGTAGGTCCGCCCCCGGAGCTGTCAGCACCGCGAGGTCCACATCCGAGTCGGGCCGGTGCGTGCCTCGGACGCGCGACCCGAAAAGGAGCGCCAGTCGCACGTCGCTTCGCCCAGCGAGAGCGCTGCGTAGCGCGGCGAGCAATGTCGGCTTGTCCATCCTTCAGGAAGCATAACGTGCGGTGGCCGCGGGTTCCAAGGAAGGTCCGGCTTTTGCCACTCTGGTTCCCATTCCCGCGAGGCAGTAGGCGCCGCGCCGCATTAGCGTTTTGTGGCCTGCTTCTTCTTGGGTTGCGGCGGAAATACGAAGGCGGCGGCGCCCGCGACGAGGGGGTCGGGGTCGGCGGCGTAGTGCTGCAGGCGTGCTCTGCGCTGTTGAGACCAACCGCGCTTGGGGCGGCTGGCGGCGCTCAGCGCAGCGAGTCCGAGCCGCCGCACGCGCGCGTCGGCGTGGTCGCCTAGTGACGCCTCCAGCTGACTCGGATGCACGCAGCGCGCGATGGCGCCCAGTGCTGCCGTCATGGTGTCGAAGTGCAGCAAGCGCTTGTCTGAGAGTTCCAAGAACAACGCGGCAAGCTCGCTGTATCCCAAGAAGCTACCGGCGAGAGTGACACGCTGCGGGGTGAGCAGCGGATCGGCGGCCATGGCGGCTGCGAGCGCCTTGCCCACCTTCGCCACGTGTTTCGGTGCGTAGGGGCCGAGATGGTTCGGGAGGATCTGCAGCAGCGCCTGCAGCCGCCGGCGCTTTTCGAATAGCGAAGTCAGCATCGCGACGACGTCTGGCGCCTCTTTGGGCAGCATGCGGCGCAGCACCGCGGTCAGCGCGATGCCAGCTTCGTCTTCTTTTCCCGTCGCCACCCGCGCCAGACACGCCCGGTACAGCACGCGCTCCGTGTCTCTTAGCGGAAGAAAAGCTGCTTGCTGCAGCAACGCCAGGCGGGCCTCGGGTTCCGGTCGCTCCAGCAGGCGCACCACCAGGCCCGTGACGCGCCGCTCTTGCGCATCGTTCAGACGGCCGAGGGGGATCTCTGTGATGCGCGACGCCACCACCCAGTCCGGGTCGTCGAGAGCCTCTTCGAACGCCGTCCAGGACTGTTCGTGGTGCAGGTGATCCCACAGCGCACGCAGGAGCGCGATGCGCACGTCGCGATGCAGCTCCTTGCGATCATACGCGATCAACGCGGCGTAGCCCGGCGCGCCACCCAGCTCACCCAACAGCCGAATCACTTCCTTGGCCACGGTGACCTTCTTCATCGACACCGTCGAAAGCCGCTTCACGACTGCTTCGGGTGGCATCTCCGACAGCACCTTGCGCAGCGAGTAGATGGCGTAGCGCGCGCGATCGTCCCCCAAACACTCGATCAGCACCGGCAGACTCACGTCCCCGTCCAGCTTGGGCAGCGCACGGATCACCATCTCGCGCACCGGCGGTCGTGGATCGGCCGCAAAGGGCAGCAGGGCGTCTCGTGGCGCGAAGGACAGCTGCGCGAGGGTCCCGATGCAGCTGCGCAGAGTCGGCACGTCGCGCTCTTCATCTTGGAGCACGCCGGTCAGCGCCGCCGCATGCCGCGCTTGTTGCGCGCCGGTCCAGGTGCCGTAGCCCGCGTCGAAGCTCACGACCCAGTGCGTGCGACCGCTGGCGAAGCGCCCGCGCATCTTCTTGTCCTCCAAGAAGCCGTCGAGCAAGTCCTGGCGGCGCGTCGCCAGGTGGAATGCCACGCTTGGTACGAAGACGAAGCTGGGGTCGGACTGCAGCAGCTGCGGCGCGAGGGCAACGAAGCGCTCCGGCGCGTGGGTCCTTAGCAACGAAAGCGCGCTGTGTGCCACGAGCACGAACGGCAACTCCGTGGCCAGGCGCTCCAAGGCAGTGAGCAGCGGCGGCAGTTGCGCCAGGCGCTTGCCAAAGCCAGTGGCGAGCCAGATCAACGCGGCGGCCCGCTCCTTCTTGGCCCACTGCTCACACAGGGTCGCGATGGCGGGCGCCAGCGCTTCGACCTCCTTGGGCAGCAGGCCGTCGGCAATGCCATAGCTCGACAGGTTCCCGCGCAGTCGCAGCAGCTTGGTCAGCCACTGTGCAGCCCACGGCGGGTCGACGCGGAATAGCCGCACGATCAAGCGCTCGATGGCCGCAGACGTTGCCGAAGATAGGTCGGCCGCATCCAGCGCATCTTGCACGGCGCGCCCCAACGCATGGGTCAGCTGCGCATCGAAGCAGCGCTGGGGCAGGGCGGCGAGGGTGTCGAACATCGCCAGGCGCACCGGATCTTGTTCGAACTTGCGCTCGAGCACCGCGCTGACGGCGGCTTCGGTGTCGACGGGGTGGAACTGTGGCACGGCCAGCAGGGACCGCAGTGCGTCCGCGCGCACGTCGCCTTCGGGGTGCCCAAGCCACGGCGCGAGGGCACCCTTTGCTTCGTCGAAGCGTAGGTAACGCGCGTAGCGCATGCGCTCCGGCGCGCGGGTCGCGAGGTACGGCACGTCCTGCACGTGGCGTCGCGCTTCGAGCTGCCGCAGGTCGTCTGGCAGGGACTCCAGCAGCGTGTGTGCAATCACGCCGTGGGTGTCCTGCGCCGCCGCGCTCCAGCGCTGATAGGCGCGCCGCCGCTGCACTTTTTGATCGCCGTCCGGCGCCACGTGGCGAAACAAGAAGCCGCCCCAGGTCCCGCGCCCACGCGCCAGGAATGTATCGATGACGATGCGCCGCTCGTCTTCGGAGAGCCGCAAGAACCAACGCCGCGCCCGCTTGCCATCACTGAGTGTTGCGTAAGCGTTTTCGATCAAGTACTCCAAGCGTTCGGCGCCCAAGCGATGCACCGCTTTGTCGAACCGCACCAAGCCAAAGGCGCCCGGCGGCGGGACCGGGCGAGCGGTCCGATGCAGCCGCTGCAGCAGGTCGAAGGTCGCTTGGGGCTGTCGTCGCAGGAGCTGCCGCAGCGCTTCGGACAACCAGTGCTTGGGTTCGTCCCCGCTCGTGAGCAGCGTTTCCAACAGGCCCAGCGCTGCCTGGGGGGCGCGCTCACACAGCGGCGTGAGCAGGCCTCCGAGCTGGTAGCGCAGGCGAAAATCCGAGGTGCCCCGCGCCGAAACTTCCGCCGCCATGTGCTCGGCGACGCTGGCTGCATGCCAGGTAGCCAGCCGCCGCAGTCCGTCCGGCCCCAGCGAGCCCAGCGCCTGACCCATTTGCGCGCGCACAAACGACTCGGACGCAAACGCAAGCAAATCGAGGGTGCGGCCGTCCGGCGCGGGCTCCGCAAGCGCGCGCTGCAACAGCGCCTCGACCGGGGCGTAGCGCCGCGCCCGCGCCAGCCGCATGCACAGCGCGGTACGTGCGCGGCCCCGGGCCAGCGCGTCGAGCGCTTCTCCCGCTCGGGCATCATCGCAGGTCGCGCGTACGCGTTTGGCGGCGCGCCGGCGCAGCGTGCGGGAGGGATCCGCCAGAGCCGTCAGCACGCCGTCCGCGTCGCCGCTGCCGAAGCCCGAGGCCAGCGCCAGACTGCGTGTATACACGTCGTCGCTTTGGCGCAGACCCTGCACCAGTTCGCGTGCGTGCGCGTCGCCCTCGCGCGCGCGTCGCCCCGGCCCCCCGGCACGTTGCATGCGCTGCCGATGATCGAGCGGGGCGACTTCCGCGAGCCACTTGCCGACTAGATTCATGGTATGAGAGCGTATCAGCCCAGACGCCGCGCGGGCCTTGGCATCGCCGCGGTGCCCCTGCGCAGGACCCCCGGGCCACGCCGCAGGTTTTTGGGCAGGAAATTACGTGCATTGCGCCGTTTTGGCGTCCTTGTTACGTCAGCGTCGCCGCGCCTTGCGGCAGAAAGCCGAAAGCATGACCGACCGCAGCCTCGACTCCTTCTCGACCCGCTCCTCCCTCGAAGTAAACGGCAAGAAGCTCAACTACTTCTCCTTGCCCAAGCTCCAGGAGAAGACCGGCAAGAACGTACAGCGCCTGCCCTACAGCTTGCGCATCTTGCTCGAGAACTTGCTGCGCAACGAAGACGGCCGGGCTGTCGAAAAAAGCGCCATCGACCAGCTGTTGAACTGGAACCCCAAGGCCGCGCCGGACAACGAGATCGCATTCCACCCCGCACGGGTGGTGCTGCAGGACTTCACCGGCGTGCCTGCCGTGGTGGATCTCGCCGCCATGCGCGACGCCATGGCGGCCATGGGTGGCGATCCCAACAAGATCAACCCGCTCTTCCCCAGCGAGCTCGTCATCGATCACTCCGTGCAGATCGACAACTTCGGAAGCGTCGACGCGCTGGTGAGAAATACCGAGCGCGAGTACGAACGCAATATTGAGCGCTACGCGCTTTTGCGTTGGGCTCAGGGCGCGTTCAAGAACTTCCAGGTCGTGCCGCCCAGCACGGGGATCGTGCACCAGGTCAACCTGGAGAAGCTCGCTCGCGTCATCTTCGACGCCGACGGCATGGCGTATCCGGACACGCTGGTGGGCACGGACAGCCACACCACCATGATCAACGGCATTGGCGTGCTGGGTTGGGGCGTGGGCGGCATCGAAGCCGAAGCCGCCATGCTCGGTCAGCCTATCAACCTCTTGGTGCCTCAAGTCGTTGGTTTCAAGCTGCACGGTAGCTTGCCCGAGGGCGCGACGGCCACGGACTTGGTACTGACCATCACGCGCCTATTGCGCGACAAAGGCGTCGTCGGAAAGTTCGTGGAGTTCTACGGCGACGGTCTGGCCAGCTTGCCGCTGGCGAACCGCGCCACCATCAGCAACATGAGCCCGGAGTTCGGCTCCACCTGCGCCATCTTCCCCATCGACGACGAGACACTGCGTTACGTACGGCTCACGGGCCGCGGGGAAGAAAGCGCCAAGCTGATCGAGGCCTACGCCAAGGCCCAGGGTTTGTTCTGGACGAAGGGCCAGCCGGATCCCGAGTTCACCGACACCCTGTCGCTGGATCTCGGCACCGTGGAGCCGACGCTGTCCGGACCCAAGCGCCCCCAAGACAAGATCTTGCTCAAAGACATCAAGCCCACATTCGCCAAGAACCTCGCGGAGCTGCGTGGCGCCGCAAAAAGCAAAGGCGAGCTCAAAGGCAGCGTGCCCGTCGAGCTGGACGGACAGAAGTTTGACCTCAAAGATGGCGCCGTCGTCATCGCCGCCATCACCAGCTGCACCAACACCAGCAACCCCTACGTGATGATCGCCGCCGGCCTCGTTGCACGCAACGCGCGCAAACGTGGCCTTTCGCCGAAGCCCTGGGTGAAGACCAGCCTGGCGCCGGGCAGCAAGGTCGTCACGCAGTACCTAAAGAGCAGCGAGTTGCTCGCGGATCTGGAAGCCCTCAAATTCAACGTCGTCGGCTACGGTTGCACCACTTGCATTGGCAACAGCGGGCCGCTGCCCGACGCCGTGGACGCTGCCATCCGCGAGGGCAATCTGATCGCCACCAGCGTGCTGTCCGGCAACCGCAACTTCGAGGGCCGCATCCATCCGCAGGTACGCGGCAATTATCTCGCCAGCCCGCCCTTGGTTGTGGCTTACGCGTTGGCTGGTCGGATGGACATGGATATCCAGAACGAACCCCTGGGTCAGGACCCGTCCGGCAAAGACGTCTTTCTGAAAGACATCTGGCCCAGCCCCACGGAAGTTGCGGAAATGGTGCAAAAGCACGTGACCAGCGCCATGTTCACAGAAGAGTACGCGTCCGTCTTCGAAGGCGACGAACGCTGGAAAGAGATGCCCGTCCCCAAGGGCAACCGCTTCGCCTGGGATCCAAAGAGCACCTACGTGCGCTTGCCGACCTTCTTCGAAAACATGCCCAAAGAGCCCGCGCCGCTCAAAGACATCCACGCCGCGCGCGCGCTACTCGTGCTCGGCGACTCCGTCACCACGGACCACATCTCCCCCGCCGGCAGCATTCCCAAAGACGGCGCCGCCGCGAAATACCTGAATGACAACGGCGTCGCCCAACGCGACTTCAACAGCTTCGGCGCCCGCCGCGGCAACCACGAAGTCATGATGCGCGGCACCTTCGGCAACGTGCGCCTGAAGAACCTGCTCGCCCCCGGCACCGAAGGCAGCTTCTCGCGCCACTTGCCTTCCGGCACTCAGGGCAGCGTCTACGACGTGAGCATGAAGTATCAGGGAGAAGGCACTCCGCTGGTCGTGCTAGCCGGCAAAGAATACGGCTCCGGCTCCAGCCGCGACTGGGCCGCCAAAGGCACCTGGATGCTCGGCATCCAGGCCGTCATCGCCGACAGCTACGAACGCATTCACCGGAGCAACCTGATCGGCATGGGCGTGCTTCCGCTGCAGTACGCAGAGGGCGTGACCCGCGAGTCCCTGGGCCTCTCCGGCGAAGAAACCTTCGAAATCACCGGCGTCACCACGCTCAAGCCCGGCAAGACCGTGCAAGTCGTCGCGAAAAGCGCCGACGGCAAAGAGACGAAATTCGACGCGCTGGCGCGGATCGATACGAGCATGGAGCTCGACTATTATCGGCACGGCGGCATTTTGCAGTACGTGCTCAGGCAGCTGTTGGCGGGGTAGTTCCGCGGACGGTACTGGCGGACGCATCGCGCGCTGGCCCGTTAGCGATGCGTCAGTCTCCACCGTCCGCTGGGCGCGCGCAGCGAGCGTTCACTGTTGCACCCGGCCTCTGAATGTCGATGACCGTCTGATGTCGGTGTCCGCCCTTGGTCTGTGTCACGAGCTTGATTCGGTCGCCGGCAATGCTGAGCAGGGCACGCCTGCAGCCCAAGGTCGAAACTCGAGCTGTGAGCGAGACCTCCCCAGAGCTGTCTTCTGTCACGAGGTAGTCTCGCCGGAGCCGCGCGCGGTCGAAGAGGGCCAGAAGACAGGTGTAATAGGTGTCAGAGTCGTCAGCCTCACTGTTCACACACCAGGAGGTCTGGCGCTTCTTGCTCCTGAGCTCGACAACCACCCGACCGTTTCCGGAAAAGTAGAGATTACCCGTGGCGCGATCCGTCCAAGGGCTAGGTTCGAAGCTTTGAACCAATTCGGCGGCGAGTGGCCCGGCGTCTAGTCGAGCAAACCAGTGGTCGAGTGACGGCGTGGCCCGGCTGGTTTCTACCTCCGGGTCGAGCGACGGCGTGGCCGCGGTGGCTCCTACTTCCGAACTCGGTCGCGCTCCATGTTGTGCGCGCGCCAATGAGCCACGCTCCGGGTGAGTACCGGCGGGGGGACGGACCGCCGCGCGGCCGTGGCCGGCGTTCGCTGCTGCACAACCGCTAAAGGCTAAGGCGGCGGCAAGAACCGTAATGTCTGCAGGCTTCATGAACGGCGGGCCGTCACAAGAGAGCTTGTTCGATCTGTCGGTCTTCGACAATGACAACGTTGATCCGGCAGCCAAGCGTCGCGCGCGTAGCCTGGTGCGGTGGCCTCGACTTGGTAGTCGGAGTGCGGTTCCACGCTGACTAGGACCAGGCCGCACGTGCAGACGAACACTCCTGGCTGCCCGCTGCGATCGTCGTTTGGAAGCTGCCAGCACTCAGGCGAAGCGTTGCGTCACACATCCCCGCTCAGAGCCCCTGGGCCTTCGGGGGAGTCGTTTGTGCCAGCGGTGGCCGGCTGGCCAAGCACTTGTCGATGCCGTCCGTGAGCTCCGCCGGTGCACCCTTGGGGAGCACGGGGGTTCCCATGACGGGATGGAGCAAGCGATCGAAATCCACGGCCCCGTCCTCCGCAAACGCCATCCACACCAAGCTCGCGCGTCCCTTGATATTCTCGAATGGGACACCGCCGCCTTTCCCGTCGAACCAACTACGTGAATCGCTGCTGTTGTTGCGATTGTCGCCGAGCACCCAAACTTCGTTCGCGCCGACGCTGTAGGGTCCTTGGCGCCCATCGAAGCGCTCTGCTTCCAGGAACACTAGGTGAGTTGATGCACCAAGGAATTCGATGATCAGCTCCCCTCGGGTCGGCCTTGCATCCCCCACAACCGTGAATTCGTACGCGCCGACGTGACAGCTAGGCACCCTCCAGCCGTTGATGATGGGATGCCCGTCTTCCACCACAAGCTCATCGCCAGGAAGCGCGATGACCCGGTTGGTGAAGTCCTGCCGTGGGTTGCTCGGGTTTGGGTCGGGAAACTCGAAAACCATCACGTCCCCGTACTGAGGCGGGAGGCGCGAGTAGAGCCGCGTTCCCGTGAGCGGCAGCGCGGGACCGTATGCGAGCTTGCTGACAAACAAGTGATCGTCGATCTGCAGAGTTGGCAGCATCGCCCCGGATGGGATCTTGAAAGCCTCGGCGACCAGGAAACGAAACGACAGCGCGAGCAACACCATTGACACGGGACCAGCCAGCACGGCAAACGCGGCGCGTGCGCTGGTCGTTCTATGGCGACCCTTGAGGCCCAGCGCGAGAACCACAAACTGCCAAATGCCGCCGACAGCGCCTCCCACCATGGGAATGACTCCGAGCAATGTGGGCGCGGCGCTATACCCGACGCAAGAAAGCGTGTCAGAAAACGTCCCTTGCTTGCCCCGGACCACGAGGAGCCAGAAGTGCGTCAACGCTGACGTGAAGTAGACGGAAACGACTGCGAGCAACGGGCTGATCACCAACATCCCAACACCCACGCCGATCGCGCTCCCCAGGTTTTCTCCCGCCACCAAAAGATCGCCAGCGGTGCCTAGCGGCAAGGCGATGGCGGAAACGCCGATGGCGAATTTCAGTGGAGTCCAGCGACCACGGGCCCCGACCGGTTCCGAAAAAAATAGCCGCGGCGCAAGCGCCGCCGCATGCGCTGTTGCCCAGAACCCACGCTTGGTCGATGCACGCTTCTTCTTAGTAGGCTTCGACTTCACAACGCTCTCCGAGTAGCTCGTGGTCCCCAGCCAACGAGAATAGCGCCCAAGCGTCTAGATGCGCCATTTCGCTCTGTGTCCTCTGTGCCCGCTCTTGTTCTGCGCGAGCAAACTTTAGCAGAAGTGCCTCCGCATGAGCGATGCCTGCCCGACGTCCCAGCGCAGCCTTGACAGTGGCGCCGCGATCCGTATCCTTCCGCCCGTCATGAGACAGATAGCAACGAAAATCCAAGCCGCATGTTCGCGCGCGCGCATCGCGCCTGCGACCCAATGCCGGTGTGCGGAGGACGCTAGCTAGTCACGCTTCGACGTCGACGAGTCATCAGCCTCCTCCGGCCGCGCCCGAGGGGGCTTTTTTGCGTCCTGAGCGCGGCAAATACCGGACCTTTTCCGAGATTTGCCGATGAACCGACGACGACGACAACAGATCCGCGACAGTGCCAACGCGCTCAAGAAGCAGCGCGCGCAGCTGGCTCGCCCCAAGGCATCCCACGCAGCAGTGGTGCGCCGCGTGAGCGGTGCAGAGCGAACCGTGCAGCAAGCCCTCGAGCATTGCAACGACCGCATGGTGGGAACGCTGTTTGCGAAGGTGCGCGCTCTGCCCCGTGTCGCCACCTCCGAACGCTTGATGCTCACGGTCGCGCGAGAAGCACCGCGCTTGATCGATCCCGACTACGTCGGCGCCCTGTACTGGCTGGGACGTCTTCCTTGGCGTGCGCCGTTGGACGAGTGGCGCAAGAGTGGCAAGGGGCGCGCCACGGTGTTTCGCACTCTCGCGGAACACTTGATCGGGCGCTATGAACTGCCGCCGTTCCTGTACAACGCTTTCTTCGAGGAGGATGCTCAGGTCTTGACACCCGTCGTGGCGGAGCTTGCGGCGGGCGGAAGCTTGTTCCGCGCCTGCGAGGCCGGCATGCTGCCGCTGTCCCTCACCCGTCGCATGTGCCACATGGCCCTGAGCTCGCCACGGCAGACTCTGTTCCTGTCCGCGATGCGCAACGCGCAGCTCCGGATCGCCGGCGTTCCGCCGCGATTGCTGTCGGCTTGGATGATGGTGGGACCCGCGCGGCGTCTGCAGGGCGAGCAAGAGGAGGCGTTCTGGTGGACCTTCGTGCGCTGGCTTGCGGCGTGCCCGGAGCCGGAACCGAGCGAGCTGGCGCCGCTCTGCGACTACATTGGCCACCTGCGCCAGGGCGACCCCAACTTCCGCATGAAGGGGCGCAGCGCGCACGCGCTCTTGCGCGGCATGCACCAGTGGCACCATCAGCTGGCGAAAGTTCGCGTCAGCATCGACAGGAGCTTCGAAGCTTCGGGTTTCTCTCCGGGGCAGTATGATCGCTCGCGGCGGGACGCCGATGGCAACCACAGGATCGCCGTTTGGCGCATGGAGGAGATCCTCAGTGCGGCAGCCCTCGCTCTGGAGGGTCGCCGAATGCGCCACTGCGTCTACTCGTATGCGTCCAACATCGAGATGGGCAACTGCAGCATCTGGTCTCTGACCCTGGATGAAGGCCGCGGCCCGGCCCCCTGCCTTACGGTCGAAGTGAACGGCCGAGGCCAAATCGTCCAAGCCCGAGGCCGACTCAACCGCGTGGCGACATCCCAAGAGCACCAGGTGCTCATGACCTGGGCGGGCGAGAACGGCCTGGAGGTGCGCACCGGCACCTGAGCGTCGGCGCGCGCCACGGCGGGCTTCCGCGGAACAACCCGCGCTCTCACACGGTCACGACGACGCTGCCGGCGTTGCGCCCGCGCTCTGCTTCGGCGTGTGCCTCGGCGATGCGGTCGAGGGGGAAGCGTTGCGCCACGATGGGCCGGATCACGCCACGCTCGATGAGATCGCGCAGTTGCTCCATGTCGCTCCGGTCGCCGAGGGCCACGGAGAACTTTGCCCTGGGGCCGCCGACCAACGCGGTGACTGCCATTTGAAGCAGCACGCCCACACTGAAAAAGAGCGTCAAGTAGCGTCCGTCTTGAGTCAGGCTCTGCCGGCTGCTGCGGAAGCTTGTGACCCCCGCGATGTCGAAGATCACGTCGTAGCGCTCTCCCGTCTGCGTGAAGTCTTGGCTTTCGTAGTCGATCAAGTGGTCCGCCCCGAGTTGACGCACGAGTTCGAAACTCCCTCGGCTGCAAACGCCCGTGACCTCCGCGCCGAGGTGTTTGGCGATCTGCACCGCGAAACGACCCACACCACCGGATGCACCGACGATGAGGACTTTCGAGCCTGGCCCGACTGCGCCCAGATCGCGCAGGAAGCGCAGGGCAGTGACGGCGCCGTAGGGCACCGCGGCCGCTTCGGCGTAGTCCAGGCACGCGGGCATCTTCGCCATTGCGCCGCTTTCCGGCATCGCCAGGTACTCTGCGTACGCACCGTGGTCGGTACTGCCGAACACGTCGTCACCGACCGCGTACTCGGTCACGGCGCTGCCCACACGCAGGACCCGCCCGGCGAACATCGTGCCCTGAACCGGGGGCTTCGGCCGGAGCAGTCCCACCATGAGGCGACCCGGCGCCGCCGTGATCGACGGAAAGTCGGCGGCGCGCAATCGGCGATCGCCCGCGGTCACGGGGCTGGCGTGGACCTCGACGAGCACGTCCCGCTCGCCGATGGTCGGGGCAGGGACGTCGGCGGTCTTGAGAACTTCGGCTGGGCCGTAGCTGGGGGTCAGGGCGGCTTTCATGACAATTCTCCTGGGTTGGCGCTTGGAAGCAGTTCCATGCGGCAATTCAGGTATAGCTATGCGTTGATAGTGGGTAAATTGACGAAAAGCGCAGCCATGATATGCATTTTCGCATGGAATGGCGCGCAGTCGGCTTCGACTGGAATCGGGCTCGGGCGTTCTTGGTCGCGGCTGAAGAGGGGTCGTTCTCCGCGGCGGGTCGGGCCTTGGGCCTGACCCAGCCGACCGTTGGCCGTCAGGTTGCCGGCCTCGAAGCAGAGCTCGGAGTCACGTTGTTCGCTCGGGTCGGCAAGCACTTGGAGCTGACGCCCACAGGGCTTGAACTCGTCGAACATGTCCGCAGCATGGGCGAAGCCGCGACTCGCGTCTCCCTTGCCGCTGCGGGCCAATCCCAGTCCATCGTGGGCACGGTGACCATCACTGCCAGCGAGGCCATCGCCGCACACTTGCTTCCGCCCATCCTTGGCCAACTGCGTCTGGAGCATCCCGGTATCGAAGTAGAGATCGTCGCGTCGAACCAAGCGCGCGATCTGCGGCGCCGTGAAGCGGACATCGCGATTCGGAACTTCCGTTCGAGTCAACCGGATCTGGTCGTCAAGAAGATCCGCGACAGCAGCGCCCGCTTCTACGCATCCCCAGCGTATCTGGAGCGGATCGGGCCTGTCTGTGCTGTGGAAGATCTGTCCCGGGCGGAGCTATTCGCCTTTGATCGCAGCGACACCATGCTGGATGGGCTCCGGGCCCTTGGGCTCGACTTCTCACGGGATCAGTTCCCGATCATGACCGACAACCACTTGGTGCAGTGGGAACTCTGCAAGCACGGCGTTGGGATCTGCATCATGATGGAGGAGATCGGCGACGCCGAACCGAGGGTTTGCCGAGTGCTGGCGGAGCTACCCCCGCTGCCGGTCCCGATCTGGCTGGTGTGCCATCGAGAGCTGCACACCAGCCGCAGAATTCGGCTGGTCTTCGATCGCATCGCCGAGGAGCTCGCCTGCGCGTAGGTCAGCGCTTTTTCGGTTTCGCGCCGGGCCGCTTCCCGCCGGGGCGTTTCGCGCTGGGGCGTTTCGCGCTGGGCCGCGTTGCGGATGCGCCGCGTGCGGCAGACGCCAGGCGCTTGGGTGCGATCAGCCGGTAGCTCTCCGCAATGAGCTCGCCCACCAGCGACCAAGGGATGCGGCCCGCGTCCATGTAGACGCCAACCCAGCCCTTGCTGCCGACATAGGGTGGCACGAAAAAGCGCTTCGGCTTTGAGTCCACGAGAACGTTCTGCACGCCGTCCGCTGCTTTGAGCCACAGGGACGGCCGGCCGCCGTCGTAGTTGCCCTTTTGCATCGCAAAGATCTTGTCGCGCACGCGCCAGGTCGGATCACCCCACGCCACCTTCTCGGTTGCTTCGGGCAGCGCGAGGCAGATCTTTCGCAACCGAGCGAGGTGTGCCGCGCTGATCGTGAGGGGGTTCACGGCGTCGAATCTACAACGAGTCGCCCGCAACCGGCGAGGCAGCGGGTCCGCTGACATCCGTGGTGCGCTCTGAAAACCCCACGGAGGAGCGCATTTCTGCCTGTCTCGATTCGTATTGGACCGTTTCGGGTGAGCGCCGATTCAGATCCGGACGCGCCCCTCTGCGCCCCGGAGGCTGCGCCGAAGATGCCGCGATGTGCGCGAAATACCGGGAGGGCAGCGTTCGCCGGGAAGTTCTTTCCCCACCTTGCGAGCATATGCTTTAGAAGAGTGGCTGCACCTGGCATCGAATGCGGACCCATGCGGTTTGCCGTCGTGGTTGGGGATTTGGAAGTGGCCCGCCAACGGCAGTGCGCGCGCCCTGGGATCCGGAGAAATATGAAGGACAAACGAGTATTGGTGTTTCGAAAATCCTTGGAGGAGTTGGTCGAGTCTCTCGATGCGACCCTGAGGTTGGCAAACTGGGACGGCGCGGACGCCGTGCCCGACCCCCTGCGGGACGACGCTGCACGGTTGATCACGCGGCTTGGAACGACGGACCGAATGGCCGCGGGTGTATTCAAGGGGAACCCTCGGGATGTGCAGAGCGTGAACGAGCTCACCGGTGCCATGCGCCGCCTCGAGGCCGCGTACATGGTGTATCGCAAGCAGCTCAAGACGGTGGGTGGCGCGGACGAAGCCGCGACGAAGCTTTCCGCTGCCCTGGAACAGGTCAAAGCGGAGACGCTCGAGAACTAGTTCTGGCACGCGGCACAACCGCGCACATTTAGCGAAGAAACAAGCCGTCCCTGCAAAGTTGGCGCTGCGTCGGTGTGGGGCTTGTGCTGTCGGTGGATGGAGTTACTTTGCCCGCCATGCCCCAGCTTCGAACCGCGCTGTCCGTAGCGATTCTGCTCGCCGCTCCGGAAGTGTTCGCCCAACCCGGCGACGCTCCTGTCGCACCTCCTGTGGAGGGAACCTCCGAAGCGGAGACGGCTCCGCCGCAGCCGCCCCCGGAGCCGCCTCCGGCCCCTGCGCCGCCACCTCCGACAGTGACTCCGATCGCTCCGGCGCCTCCCGCAGCACACGCGGGCCCTCGCCCGCCGCCGCCCCGCGTCGCGAAGAAGGACCCGGACGCTCATCGTCACGACGGCTTCTACGCCCGCTTCGGTGCCGGCTTTGGCGGCTATCATGAGTACGTAGAGTCTGAGAACGACATCGCGCCGAACGGCAAGGTTGAGGGCCGGAAATCAGGCGTTGCCAGCGTGAGCGAGTTCGCCATCGGTGGCACGATCGGCACAGGATTCGTGCTTGGCCTTGGCGTCTACGGTGCCAACGTGCTGGCTTCGGACTACCACCCCGAAGCCGGCGGTCCGTTGCCCGCGGATTTTGTCGAGGATGAGTTCTCCTTCAACCTGTTCGGGCCCTTTTTCGACTACTACTTCAACGAGAACAAGGGTCTCCATTTTCAGGCTGCAATCGGTCTGGCGTCGCTGTCAGGCGTCAGCGTTTCTTCGACCAGCTACGACGAGGATCAGTACCGAGCCTTCGGTGGTGGCGCGATGGTCGGCATTGGCCATGAGTGGTGGGTCGCGGACAACTGGGGGCTCGGAATCGTCGGCCGAGCCATGTTCGGCGTCGTGGGGGGCAAAGACGACGCGGACGAGCGCTGGCTACACGTCGTCACCACCTCGCCGTCCATCCTGTTTACCGTCACCTACCACTGACACAGCGGAGCTTTGCCGCTGCAATCGCGTGCCGGCGTGCCGGCATGCCCGTCACGCGGCACGTGTGTTAGTCTCCTTGCAAATGACAGAGGGGACATCGAAGCCGCAGGCCGAAGGCGTGCCTGCATGGAAGTTCTGGCATCCGCTGCCGCTGTGGCACGTATTCGTCATCCTGTTCATTGCGCAGTTCGTGGTCGCGGCCCCCGTCGTCTTCATTCGTGAGGTGCTCGGGATCGGGCTGCCCACGGCCTCGATCGGTGCCGGCGGCGGTGTGTTGGGATACTTCATCGTCATGAGCCGCGCCCAAAAGGTCCGAGACGCGGAACAAGCAGCCAAGAAATAGGCTGCGTCGGGAGCTGCCGCCACCCGGCGGGCGCGCTCAGCCGGCACCGGCGAGGGACGCGCGAAAGCGCTTGCCCTTGATGCGCCCTTTGTTCAGCGCGGCAACCGCGGCCTGACTCACCGTCTTTGAAACGGCTACGTAAGAGAGGCGGTCCTGGGTTTCTATCTTGCCGATTCCCGCTCTTTGTGCCCCGCCGCCCCCCCCGGTCGGGGCCCCAAGAATGTCGCCGGGGCGCACTTTGTCTTTGCGACCGCCGCTAATCAATATCGTGGCCATGCGTGCGGGATGCGCAAACGTCTTGGCGAGGGCGACCGTGCCCGGCTCCGCGCCGGCGTCACGCTCCACTCGCTGCATCGAGAGCCCCAAGAGTTCCTCGAATTCTCGCAGCTTCTGTCTTTCCCGAGTGGTGACGAGGGAGACGGCGAGCCCAGCCTTGCCGGCGCGGCCAGTGCGACCCACGCGGTGCACATAAGTCTCCGTTTGCGTGGGTAGCTCATAGTTGATCACAAGATCGAGGCCTTCGACGTCGAGGCCGCGTCCGGCCACATCTGTCGCGACGAGAATGCGCACGCTTTGGTTCCTGAATCGCGCCAGTACCTGATCTCTGTGAAACTGATCGAGATCGCCGTGTAGGCAATCCACGCTCGCGCCCAGCGAACTGAGCGCCTTTTCGAGTTCAGCAACGGTTGCCTTCAGGTTGCAGAAGATCAGTGCGGTCTCAGGTGTGTGCTGGCTGAGCACGAAGCACAGGGCGTTCATCTTCTTGTCAGGCTCAGCCACTAGGACCATCTGACGGATTTCCGCTGGCTGTTCGCCTGCATCGATGGTCACCCGCACCGCATCTTTCTGGTGCGTTCGGCTCATGGCCAAGATGGTTTCGGGGAAGGTCGCCGAAAAGAACACGGTCTGCCGGCTCTTTGGCACGGCACGGAGGATCTTTTCGACTTCCACGTGGAAACCCATGTCGAGCATGCGGTCGGCTTCGTCCAGCACCGCGACTTTTAGGTCGCGCCGCACGAGCGTCCCGCGCTGCAAGTGATCGAGCAGTCGGCCCGGCGTGCCGATCACGATATGGGCGCCGCGTTCGAGCGCCTCGGACTGTTGCGCAAGCTGCTCGCCCCCGGTCAACGTCAACACGACGAGACCCTCCTCTTGGCGCCCAAGTTTGCGTACCTCGCGAGCGACTTGTGCGCTCAGTTCCCGGGTGGGGCAGACGATCAGCGCTTGCGGTTTACGTGACGAAAGCTCCAGGGTCTGTAGGATCGGAAGCGCAAACGCCGCTGTCTTGCCACTGCCGGTCTTCGACTTTCCGATCAGGTCCTTGCCTGCGAGCAACACGGGAATGCTCTCGGCCTGGATGGCCGTGGGCGTCACGTATCCGAGTTGCTCCACAGTGGCGAGCAACGACGGCGACAGAGCGAGGGAGACAAAGTCGGAGGGCACGCGGGGCAACCTAGCCTGCATTTTTAGCGAACGCTCTTGGCATCGGCGTATTCGTTGGCCAGGGCGACTCGGCGCCGGTTGCCTTGTCCGGCATGTGCTCGAAGAAACGCGGGCTTTTCCCAGCCTCTGACCGAGGACGGACAATCCCGCAGCTGGCTGTCGACTCCGGCCGTGCGTTGGGCTACCAGGTGCACAGAAAGAGGAGGTTAATTGATCATGCGTCGTTCATTAATTGCAGCTGTGAGCCTGTTCGCTTTCCTGGCCGCGTGTGGTGGAGGTGCGGAACCGCCGCAGACCGCTGACGTGACACCGCCGGAACCCGCTCCGGTGGAACCGGCTCCAGAACCCCCTGCGGAGCCCGAAGAAGCACCACCGCCCCCGCCCGTACCGACGGCAACGGAGGTCGTGACGGCCGGAAGCACCTTCATGTTTTCTTTCGCGGACTCGGACGTGAAGCAGGCAACGGAAGAAGCTTGCGAGAAGTCGTCCAAGAAGGACGAAGCCAAGATGGAGGCGTGCGTGGCCAAGGTTGCCGACGCTGGCGCCAAGGAAGGCATCCGCTTCGAAAAGGATGAAGAAGGCGGCTGGTGGTGGGTGTCCTTTGGTGACGCCAAGGGCAAGGAACAAATCTTCAACAAGGTGAAGTTCACCATTGCCGGCGAAGAAGGTCGCACCTTGAAGCTCAAGCCCGAGGGCAAAGACGCGGGCAAGCGCCCCATGAAGAAGCTGCCCGAGGAGGTCGTCATCGAGGTCCCGGATGAGACCACCGTCATCATGACGGATCCGAAGAAGGGCAAGCTCGTCTACAAGAAGTCGTAGCGGCAACGATAGGGCGGCCGGTCGCTTCTCGCGACCGGACGTCCACGGGCCGCTACTGCTGGGTCGCGACTACGTTCTTGCCGATCCAGCGCTGCTTGCGATTGAAGGGCTGTGCGTCGCCTTCTTCAGCGCTCACGGTCCACTTGTCGTTCTTCGCGTTCTTGGACATGGTGATCATGAACACGGTGGAACTGCCTTGGCCCCCGATGAGCACCGACCAGCCAAGGAACATCCGCCACATGCGGAACCAGCGCTGTCCGTACTTCTCGACGACGGCAGCCTCGTTCTTTAGCCAGTTGTCGTACCACTTCTTGATCGTGACCGCGTAGTGGGCGCCGCAGTTCTCGACGCGATGGACCTCGAAACCGGCGCGCTCAAGATGGGAGACAACGAACCCCAGTGGGCAACTCGCATCTGCACCTGGGAAGATGTACTTCGCCATGAACAGGCCCCAGACGAGGTCTTCGTAGTGCCACGGTCGCCGCAGACCGGCGATCTGCAAGTAGAAGATGCCGTCGTCCTTGAGCATGCTTTTCACCTGCAGCAAGAAGGCCTGGAAGTTCTTGATGCCGACGTGCTCGGCCATTTCTAGGCAGGTGATTTTGTCCCACTTTTCCGAGGGTAAGTTGCGGTAGTCGTCGACGATCACGGTGACGCGGTCGCTGACACCGGCCTTCTTGGCCCGTTCATTGGCCCAGTCCGCTTGCTCTTGAGCCAAAGTGATTCCGGTGCTGATAGAGCCACGTTCTTTGGCGGCGTAGGTGACGAGGGGTCCCCAGCCGCAGCCAATGTCGAGGTGCTTGTCCCCGGGCTGCATTTGCACGTAGTCGCAAACGGTCGCGAGCTTGCGCTCTTGAGCCGCTTCCAAGGATTCTTCCGGATCCTGAAAGATGCCGCTGGTGTACGTCATCGACTCACCCAAGAACCAATGGTAGAAGTCGTTGCCGCGGTTGTAGACGTGGGCAATGTCGCCTTCATCGGACTCGATGGTGTGCGAGACGTTCTGACCCAAGAACTCGCCCACGTAGAACTTGAAGTCGCCCCACGTAAAGCCAAACTGAAATAGTTGGTTGCGCTTGAGCATGGTTTCGTAGAGGTCGCCTTTGAAGTCCAGCTTCTCGGCCATGTAGGCCTCGTACAAGATCTCCATGGGAATGCGCTTGCCCAGCCAGGGCTTCGCGTCCTCTGGGTTGCGCCACTCGATGTACTCAGCCCAATCTTTGGTCTCTTCTTTTGGTTTCGCCCAAGAGCCAAGCACCAAGCTCACGATCGGGATGCCCAAGGCGACAACGGGAAGCGCCAGGAGCGTGATCAGTCCCACCCACCACAAACCGCTGAGCAGCCACACGGCTCCGGCAATGGCCGCGGGCACGAGGAGCAGCGCCCCCACGTTCTGCTCCAAGAGCCAAAAGATGACGGGCAACCCGATGGAACGGCCCTGCTCGTTGTGGCGCGAAGCCGGGGTCCGCGTACGCGTGGGAACGTTCGCGATGGGGTCAGCCTTGGAAGGGATGTCGGTGGTGGTTTCGGTCATTGTCTCTACTGGGGGTATCCTTCCAAAAACCATCCCACCGTTTCGTCACGGCTGATACGACAACTTCGCAAAACTTAGCTCCGTTTGGTTTTTCCCGGGCCCCATGCCGCGTACGCCCGTTCGCTCCTCGCTCCGCGGAGACACGATACAACTCGGATCGATCCGGATCCGCCACTCGTCGCGCCACTCGTCGCGCCATTCGTCGCGCCATTCGTCGCGCCACTCGTCGCCTTGGACCGCGGCGGTGAATGGGTTTTTGACGCCGCCTGGTGTGTGCTGCGCGCCGCGGCGTAGCTGTGCTTCGATCGGTGTATGCTGGGCGCCATGTTTCGAAAGCTGTGGCGCACATCCCTTGCCGTTGCGGTAACCGCTTGCGGTGCTGCACCCCCTCCGGCGGATGCGTCCGATGAGCAGTTCGCGCAGACCCGTGCGGCACAGGCTGCCATTGAAGCGCGTCTCACGGCCCTTGAAGAGCGGATGAGCAAGGCGGAAGCGTCGACACCTAGCCCCGTGGCCGTGGTGGCGCAGCCAGATCCCACGCGCGATCCACCCCTGACCGGACCCGTGCTGGTGGGCGACCACCACTATCGGGTGCCCCGCAAGTTCTTTGACGACATGCTGCAAGATCCGGATTCGACGATGCGCGAAGTGCGCGTGGTGCCTGTCACCAGCGGCGGACGCACGACCGGGCTGCGGTTCTTCGGGCTGCGTCCCAATACGCGCCTGGTGCGCCTGGGATTTCAGAACGGTGACCAGCTCGAATCCCTCAATGGTGTGCCCCTCACTACGCCAGACCAAGCCTTGGAGGCGTATTCGGCAGCACGCGGCGCTGACAGCTTGCGGGTGCGGCTGCTACGCCACGGTCAACGCATCGAGCTGCGCTACGACCTGGTCGACTGAGTGCTGATAGTTTTCCGCACGGCGTGCGCGCCATGACGTGGCGGAACCAGCGGCGCGTTACTGGGCGTCGACGACCGCACCAGCGGCGCGTTACTGGGCGTCGACGACCGCTTGTTTCAAGTTTGCGTAGCCGTCCGCAGCCGAGAGATCCGTGTTCTTACCGCCCGTAGTAGGCAAGAATTCGGAGAGTGTGCCGTCGGCTTTGTAGACGAAGATGTCGTCTTTGCCGGCCTTGTGCTGGCCCCACGCGTCGACCGCTTTGGTGTCCTGAAACAGCGGAAAGGAACAGCGATCGATCAGCTTCTGCTGATCTGCCGGAGTCGCCGCGCTCACCGCGTTGACCGCGACGAACTGCACCTGCACGCCTTCGGTGGCCAGTTCCCCGGAGAGTTGTTCCATCATCCCAGCCTGGGACTGACAGTAAGGTCACCAACCCGCTAAAAGCGCGGCAACGGTGACGCTGCCCTGGAACGCCTCGAGCCCGTAAACCTGCCCGACCTTGGCGCTTTTGGGTTGGAAGTCTTCCAGTTGCCAGCCGGGGGCCTGGGCGCCGGCGCTGTGCTCGGCAATGCCGGCGCTGCCACCGCTGCCTGGCGCCGGCTTGGGATCCGCACTGTTGCTGCCGCAGCCCAGGGCCAGAGCACAGGCCGCGAGGGTCAGGGTGTGGGTGAGCCAGTTGGCGGACATTGCGCACGCAGCATGCCGCGTCGGGTTGTGCTCGGCAAGGTACAGGAGCTGGTGATTTGGGTCGCGGCGCGTCGCGGCGCTGGGCCGCTAATCCCTGGCTGGGCCCCGCAGGGCGCTGCGCACTTCCGCTTCGATGTCCGGGCCGTGGGCGGGATCCAGCGAGAACACCGTGACGTCCGCGCAAGCCTGGTCGCCTGCGCCGCGGGGTGCGACCTCCGGCACCCGGGCGAAGGCCGACCAATGGCACAGCAGTGCGGCCTCCACGATGCGGCTCTGTGCCGCAGCGAAGGAGCCCTGGGGCAAGTCTGCGATCTGAAATTTGTGCGGCGTCACACCGCCGAGGCTTCGGGTGCGCACGACCGCTTCTCGGGCAACCCGACTGTAGGGCAGGATGGCTTGATCTCCGGACGTCGTCTCCAACACGAGCACGCGGTACCCCATGCTCACGATCCTGCCTTCCACGTCCCCGATGCGCACGTGGTCATCTACGTGACAGACACGACCTGATTTGAGGGCGACGCCTGCCAAGAAGTCACGGATCGTCGGCCAGGCCGCAGCCGAGAACCCAGCCACGACCAGGGCGAGTACGAAGGGCAACGCTGCCGGCTGCGATCGGAACACACTTCGTGCCGCGAACAGCAAGAAACAAAGTGCGATTAGCGCACTGGCGATCGGGCTGATGCGTTCGAGCCAGGCGCGCCGCTCTTTGTTCATGGGCACGACGTCGAGCGCCCAACGCAGCGCTCGAAGTACGGCCCACAAGAGCGCGCCCCCTGCGGCAACCACAACCAGGTCGAAACCGAGGGATCCGAAGCCGTGCGTCATGCGAGGAGCCCCATGCGCTGCAGCCGTGCCGCGACAATGTGATGGATGAAGGGGTTGATCTCGAGCACGCGCTGCCGCGACTCTACCAACAATCCTGCGCGGGACAGGGTCTCCAGAGCACGCGCGAGATCCTCGGCAGAGGTTCGAGTCACTCGCCCGAGGCGTCGGGGCGACATCTGCTTGTGCAGAACGAGCTCAAGCAGGAGCGCCATCCAGTCGCTCTTGAGCTCGTCAATGACTTCCCAACGCTGCACATGGGGTGCGCGGATGCTCAGAGCGTCCTCGCTGACTTTGTCGATATGGGTGATCCACGCCCGCAGGGCGGCGCCCACCACACCACCGGAATAGTCGAAGTGACTAGAAAACAGCCGAGCCTGTCGCAGTTGTCCCAGATCGTCTTCCGCCTGCTGGTCCAGGCTGAATTTTGCGCCGGTGGAGGCGTGGCGCACCGTGATCAGTGTCTTCAATGACTCCGCAGGCAGCGCGCTACAGCGTAGGACAGCCAGTGCGTGGTCCGTGACGCTACGCAGGCGATCGAGCAGCGTCAGCGCTTGGTCCCCCAAACACGCAATAAACAGCACTCGGTGCCCATGCCGCTCCATCAGCTGGACGACATGATCGATGACGGCGAGGCCCTCACGGGTGCGCTCCCACCAGAGCTCTAGGTCGTCCAACAGCACCGCACTGCCGTCGGGCAATGCTTGGAGGATTTCGTCGGCGCTGCCGCGTCGGTCTGCTGCTTTCGCGAGGGCAGCGTCGAACGCGCGTTGCTCCACGGAGCCACCTGGACGCGGTTGCACGCGCACGATCTCTTTGCCCGTGAACAGGTCTGCCAGAAGTCGTTGGGCAAACGCCGTCTTGCCCGACCCGCGCGCTCCGGAAATCAAGAGCGCGCCGCTGGCCCCCCGCCGGAATGCGGCGACTGCGCTCCGCGCGCGCGCTAGCTCCGCCTCGCGCCCGACCCAGAAGGCTTCGGAGACAGCGGCCTGCCCGAAGAACAGCTGTCGATAGTAGAAGGGCAACGCTTCGAGCACTTCCGGTCGCGGTGAGTTGGCTTCGACCAGAGCAGCCACGCGATCCACCAGCGCGCCGCGGTGGTGGGCCTCCGCCTGAAGCTGCCGGGCCAAGAGCACGCCTTCGCTCCTGCGATACACCAAGTTCACAAGAGTGTGGCGCCCAAAGAGCAAGCCCCGTCGCAGCAGCCCCCGGGCACCGCTGACGGCCGCGCGTCCCTGATGCAAGCGGATATGTTGCTCGAGATTCGCGCTGGTGGCGCCGAGGTCGTAGGCGTTGGTGCCGTCGATCACTTGCCTGAGGTGTTCGTCAAAGGCCGTGGTCACCACGGGCAGCAATTCGGTGAGGCGCGCACGCTCCGCGCCAACGCGTTCCAGGCCGTTTTCCAGGACCTCGTCGAGCTGCTGCCGTAGGGCTTGCTTCTCCGCGCCTTCGACAGCGTCGAGTTCCGTCAACTGAAAGGAGATCAATCGCACGACGTCCTGGGCCACACCCGCCGCACGCTGTTCTGCTTTGGGAATGCGTGCCAGGTCGTCGGAGAGCTCGCCAACGAAGCGAGACTCGACCAAGAACTGGACCAAGCGCCGCACGGGCAGTTGCGTCAACTCGGCGGCTTCCCCGCGACCTTCTTCCAGAGCCTGCACGGATTCTTCACTCAAGGTCGTTACGGTTTCTGGGAGCTCCGCGGTGAGCTCCGCGGCTTCGCGCAGCAGGCCGTCAACGATGGGTTTTGGCTCGAATCGACTATCAAAATCTGTATGGACCGAAAACGCCGACAGCGCCGCTTCCTCCGGCAGCCTCGCTCTAAACTCTGAAAGCGTCTGCTCCAGCTGCTGGCACTGGCTCAGGATGCCGTTCTTGATTTCAAGTGCAACCTGATCGCGTTCCCGGTTGCACAGCGCGGAAAGCCGGTGCTGGAACGACGAAAGCTTTAGCGCCAGCTCCGCGCGCTGAACAAGCCGCGCCTGGCTTTCCTGCCAGCGTTCGGGGACTTCCTTTAGGGTTGCCGCCACAGCCGCCGCATCGCGTGCGACGCGGCGTTCCTTCTTGATCACGCGTCGCGCGTCGAGGCGATCGACGTCTGCGGCGTAGCGAATGGTCAGCTGCCGCGTCATCATCAATAGCGCCCACTGCTGACCGTTTGCGCTTTCTTTGCTGCGTTGAACCAGCTCGCGCAGGCGCTTCACCACTTGTTCCTGCTGGTCACGCACGGCTGCGCTCGTCGCTTCGGCGTCCTGACCGCTAGGCGTTGCTTGGATTGAGTCGAGCACCTTGCCCAGGGTGATCACGAGCTGGTGCGTGTCGGTTTCGAGTTGTCGCACTGCGCTCTTCAGGCCTTCGCGTACCAGTTCTTGGAAGTAGAAGTAGCGCAGCGGTGCCACCGGGAGCGCGTACTGAATCGCTGCCTTGCGGCGCATGCCGGCGGCGATGCGACGACGCAGCTTGAAGCCGCGCACATGGTCCGAGTCATTGGCGCGAGGCTCGAAGTCTTCTGGGCTGCGACGGACTTGCAGATCTTCGGGGCTGCGCCGCCGATCCACCACTCGATCGTCCTCTAAGAATGCCGCGATGCGCTCCGACAAGATCCCGCTTTGCTCGACTAGGTGTTTGTTTTCGAAGGTCTCCAGGGCCTGCCGGCAGTCGGACAGCAGTTTGCTTAGCGCTCGGTTCGCGGCGGTTTGCATCCGCCGCGGATTGGAAGCCGTCCCGGCCTTTTCCAGGGCGTGGAAGTATTGCTCCACAGACGCGATCACGCCCCGCGCCAGTTCAACGTGGCGCGCATGAATGCGTTGGATGCAGTCCTCCTGAAAACGGGTGACCAGTCGCTGCATGCCATCGGCGAAGTCTGTGACCTCTCGCGCGAGGTCTGCGGTCTCTGGCAGCGTCAGTTCGGGGAGTTCCGCCTTCCCGTCTTCGCCCGCCGGCGGCAGGAAACTGATCGCCGCCTCCCGGGCGACGTGTACAGACTCATCGAAGGTCGAGGACGCGCGGATCAGCAGCACGCCGGCCAGGGCTTCGACCAACGTGTCGACGCGCTCTTGGTAATTCGAGTCTGCTTGGCCGGGCTCGTTGGGCAGACCGACGAGCGTCAAGTCGGCGTCTCGGGATTCTTCGATCACCCGTTCTTCGAAGCTCTTATCGCTGAGCCGATCGTTGATCACCCGAATCGTGGCTTCCAGCCGCGCCTCGGCGAGCAAATGCCGCGCGGAGCTACGCAGATGATCGTTGGCAGAGGTGTCGGGGCTCGACAGCAATAGCCGCACTTCGGCGCGTTCCCAGCGGGCTTCGCGGGTGATGAAGCGAAGCAGGGCGATACTGAAGCCGAGATTACCCCCGTCGACGCGCCACCAGACGTCGATGCGTTTGCCCACTCCGGTGTCCGGACCGGGATCAAAGAGCAGTAGATTGAAGTCGAGCTCGGACGCGGTGTCGAGCAGCGCACAGAAACGCTCCGGTGCGTGCCGGTGTGCGGACCAAGGCAACAGCACGGTATTCGGCCGCAAGGCCGCAAAGCCGTGATAGCGGCACAAGTTCTCGACGGTTTGGTAGCGGTCCTCACACACAATGCGGCGATCGAATACGCCAAGCCGCGTCTCGTCTTGCGGTGCAATGTCGGGTTCGTCGCTGGAGGTGACGAGCTCGAAGTCCGTAACGATGCCGTTCTCGCTGACAAGGGATCGCGCCATGCCACGCAGGGCGGGGGTCGTTGGCGAGTCCGGCGAGCGAAAGAGCAGAATGATGGGGCGCCAGTTGCGCTTCTTCTGTCGTTCGCCGCTGAGTCGCGAAAGACCCGATCGGATCAGGGAAGACCAGATCCCTGCCCAGGCGTCACCGGACTCCAGTTCCAGCTGCTTGCGTTGCAAGAAAAAGAAGAGGAGCCCCATGATCAGCGTGGCGCCGGCCATGGCAAAGAGGTCGAGCTGGATCATGACCAGCACGGCGGTGACCGCTCCGAGGATGCTGACTAGCTTCGGGATCCGGAACGACGGTCGGAAGTCCGGGCTCGCCCAGCTTTCGATGGCAGCGCTGAAGTTCAGAAAGCCGTACGTGGTCAAGAACACCATCGAGACGATGCGCGCGATGGCGTCGAGCTCCGCGATCAGGATGCCGCCTTCGGCGATGGCAAAGGCCAAGACCAGGGCGTTTCTGGGCTCGTTTGTCTTGCCGTAGCCGCGGCCGAACCAACGCGGCGTGATCGCGTCGCCGCTGAGCGCCTGCAGAATGCGCGGCGCGCCCATGATGCTCCCGATAGCGCTCGACAGTGTGGCGCCCCAGATCCCGGCCACCACCGCCGGACCAAAACGGGAAATGTGGATCAGCACATCTTGGTCTTCAATCAGTTGCTTGGCCGGAACGCGGTAGGCCAAGAACACGGCGAGGCCCACGTAGACCAACAGGCCGACGGCGATGGCGATCAGCGTGCCGCGGGGGATCGCCGACTTTGGATTGCGCAGATCGCCGGACATATTCACGCCGGCGGTGAACCCGGTCACCGCGGGAAAGAAGATCCCGAAGAGCAGGGCGGGGCTGGGGCCATTCGCGGGCGCGCTGGTGTGAGGCTGAGTGCCCGTGGCGTCGGGTGCACCCAAAAAGACGCTCAGCAGCGACGCCGCGATCAACACGAGAATCAAGTACTGGGTCTTGATGGCAAACTCGGTGCTAATTAGCGTGATGGCAGTGATCACGAGCAGAGTGATGCTGCCGCAGATGCGAATGGCGGTCGCGCTACGCTCGATGTCGAGATAGCTGAGGAAGCTCTCGGAAAACCCGATCACGTATAGGCTGACGGAGAACGCCAAGCCCGTGAACAGCGCCAAGCCCAAGGTGCCGCCGATGGGCAGACCCAGGCTGCGTGACACGATGTAGTAAGGGCCGCCAGCGCCGACCTTCTTGTCGGTGGCGATGCTCGAGATGCTCAGACCGGTGCTGATACTGATGACGTGCGAGACGCCGATGATCCCGAGCGCAACGTACAGCCCGCCGCTGCCCACCACCCAGGGCAGGCGCAGATACATGATGACCCCAAGGATCGTCAGGATGCTCGGCGTGAACACACCACCGAACGCTCCGAATTTTCCGTCCTTGGCCACGGCTCCCAAGACAGCCTAGCGGATCACGCGCGGCGCCGAGCAAATGTCCGCGCCGAAGGGCGCGAAGGGCAAAAAGGTGCGCGTCCGGGCCGCGGCCCGTGAGCCTGGACAATTTTCAGCAGCGCCTTGGCTCGGCTGATTTTCTGAGCAGGGCTAGTCTTGGATCAGCTGCTCACGAAAAAAGCTGAGCACGCGCTCCAAGGCGACGCGGGTGGGGTGTCCTTCCTCGTCCACCAGGTCTTTGGTGACGACGGAGTGCGCCGTACGGGCAATCCCATGCGGATTGCCTGGAGACGAGTCGATCTCGATCGCTTCGAAGCCAGAGCCCAGTTCGCGGCGCAAGGTGTCGAATCGCGCCTTGCGGCAGAGCGGATCGTGGGTGAAGCGCAGGCCAAGGACGGGGCACCCGGACTGGCTGCGCTCTTTCACCGTTGCCAGCGCTTCTGGCGAGAGGTGCAGCGCAGCGTGGTGACGCTTGCTCACCCCAAAGGGCAGGGAAGGCTGACTGAGCACAGGCGCCATGACCGAAGCGTCTACCATCAACGCTAGTGCGAAGTTGCCCGTGAGGCACATGCCCAGCGCACCCACGCCTGGGCCGCCGCATTCAGCATGGGCGTGTCGACACAGCGCGCGCAGCCAGTCCGTGATCGGGCTGGACTCGTGGCGCGCAAGCACTGAAAACTCGCGACTGATGCAGGCACGTGCAAGCTGGCCGACCATATACGGAACCGAAAACTCCCGGCCCGGTTGCCCGAAGAGATGCGGCATGTAGACGGAAAAGCCAGCCTCGGCGACGCGGCGGGCAAATCCGGCAACTTCGGGAGTGATGCCAGGGATTTCGTGCATGATGACGACGCCCGGCCCGTTGCCTCGTCGATACACGTCACGTGCGTTGCCTGCGTGTTCAAAGGATTCGACCCGAAAACCGTCCACAGCCATGGGCAAGGAGCGTAGCTGGATGCGGCGGCCACGTCGCCCCAAGGGGCTTTGCCGGCAGTCGTCACCGAGGTCGTTGGTGCTATGCTGCGGCCAATGGCAGTACGGATGCGGTTTTACGCAACTTGGGTGTGCGCCACGGGCCTGGGCATCGGTTGGGTCGCGGCGTGCGGTTCGAGCGACGGGGGCGTAGCGGACAACCAAATCGGCACGGGAGCGTCCACGGGGACCGGAGGCTCAGGGACGGGCGGCGGCAGCGCCGGTGGCGCCGCGACGGGGGGTGGCGGCAGCAGCGGCTCCGGCGGGGGCATCAACTTGCCCGACGCAACGCCACCGGATCAGGACACCGACAAGGATTGCATCCCAGACGTGCTTGAGGCTGCAGGTGACACCGACGGCGACGGCACACCGGACGTCGACGATCCGATCAACGACGGACCCGCGCCAACCATTAGCCTCACGGCGATCTCCACGACCTTCAACGAACCCATCGGCATCGACTATCACGAGCCGACCAACTCCGTTGTGTTGTCGGTGAACTACCCCACGGGTACCCCATCGGGGTTCGAACTGATCGCGCAGGACGGAAGTCACAAACAGTTTTCTACGCTCACCGGCCTGACCGACGAGGTCAAGATCGCCACGGTGCGCTCCGGCAATCCCAGCGGGTTCAATGCCGGCGATCTTTTCGTCGGCAACGGCGTGGACGGGCAGATCGTGCGCATCTCCGCGGATGGCAACACCGTGGATAACCCGTGGGTGGACCTGCCGGGAACTGGCAATGGATTGATGCGTGGCTCGCTCTTCATCGACCGCACGACGGAATGGGGCGGCGACCTGGTTGCAGTGACGACTTCTGGTGAGGTCTGGCGCGTCACGTCCGCGGCTGTGCCGACGAAAGTGGCAGCGGCAGGCGTCCATCTCGAAGGCGCGTTGGTCGTGCCCAACTGCCCCGCCCGTTACGGCCCTCTGGCGGACAAGCTCATTGCCGGGGCAGAAGGCGAAGGACTGCTACACACGTTCGCGCCCGATGGTACGCACATGACCTACAACGTCGGTGTCGCCATCGAGGACATCGACCTGATCGAACCCAAGGGAAACTTCTTTGGCGTCAACTACGGCACGAAGAAGCTGCTCGGCACCCCGGCCAAGGAATTCGAGAGCGTTGTCGGCGACATTTTGCTGGCCCAGGAGACGCCCGTGGCGGGCGAGACCGCGTTGTATCGGCTCAAATGGGATGGTAGCCAGTTGGTGGCCGACAAGCTCCTTGCCACGCCCCAATCGGCGCCCCAAGGCCAGTGGGAACACGTGACCTTCGCGCCGGCCGGCATCGTTGAGATCCAGCCCGTGCCCAAGTGATCGCGAAAGCGCGGCTCTACTCGGGCACACGCACGGCTTTGTCGAGCAGTACCGGATACAGGTAGCCGGCGCCCAGGTCGTGGTCGACTTTGACCGTGCCTTCCACAGTCAAGCGTTGCCCTTTTTCGGGAACTTGATCCATGGTGATCGTCAGATCGTGATCGGCCGTTTCGGGGGTGCCACTGCCATCGCGCAAGTGCACGAAGTTGGTGCCCATGATGCCCGTCGCGACCTTCACGACCTGCCCGTGCACGAGCACCTTCTTGCCCGCGAGCACCTTGCGCAGCGCAAAGAGTTCGGCGATGCGCTTGCCGTTTTTTCCAGGGGCGACAGGGATCTCCCCGGGCTTCGGGTCGTCGGGCGCCGCCGCTGCTGGGGCTGGGCCGCCGCTGGCGGTGCCATTCAGACCGCGGTGCGTGTCGTCGTCGGGCATTTCGGTCTGACCCTCCGGCAGCTCCCCGGCGGCTCCGGGCACGTCGATCTTCGGATGTCCTGGCGGCAGATCCCCGTACGGGCCAGAGGGCATCTGATTGCCTCCCTGCAACGCTGCGACGGCGGATTCGGGGATCGCCGTTTCCGGTCGCTCCGCCGCGATGGGCTTTTCTTGGGGACCGCGCATGACAAACGCAGCTACGCCAGCGCCGCACACCGCCAGAACCAATATCCACTGTGTTTTCATCGTCCTGCTCCCGGGATCTGGGGCTCTTAGCGCCGTTGCGGGAGATTGGCCAGGTCTTCGGCTAGCGCTCGCCGTACTTTGTCACGAGGTTGATGCCGAAGGTCTTCAGCAGGTCTGCGGGCGCGGTGCCACCGATCTGGGCAATCACCGCGTCGTTTTGCAGTGCTTCGACGCTGCCGTCGGCACCCTTCAAGAGCACCCGGTTTGGCTCAATGGCGCTGAGGTTCGACGGCATCAGCGCGCGCACGCGCCCGCCTTGAATCGCCTCTTCGATCCGGCGTCGGTTGTCACCGCGGCAGCGTGCAAAAGCGTCGCGGCGATAGCTGATCGCCACCGAGGCGCAGCGGCCGAAATCCGCCAGCGACAGCGCGGACTCCACCGCACTGTTGCCGCCGCCCACGATGAGCACGTGTTTGCCCGCGAAGGGGTCGGGCTCCAGCAAGCGATACGCGACCTTTTCCAGTTCCTCGCCCGGGACGCCCAGCTTGCGGGGCGATCCGCGCATGCCCAGCGCAAGCACGACGTTGGCCGCCTCCCATTTTTGGGTCGACGACTCCACCAGCCACATGTCGTTTTGCTGCCGCGTGATCCGCTCTACGACATGGCCCGTGGCGAGAGGCAGTTGACACTGCGCCATGATCTGTCGCCACAGCGAAATCAGCGCTTCCTTGCTCATGGTCTTCTTTTTGACTCGACCGAAGAGCGGAAAGTCGAGGGGCCCGGTCATGACGACTTTGGCCCGCGGGTAGTGCGTGATGGTGCCGCCCAGGGCCTCACGCTCCACCAGCAGCGTGCGGAGCTTTGCCTGCATACCGCCCAGGGTGGCGGAGATCCCCGCGGGGCCGGCGCCGACAACCAAGAGGTCCAGCGCGCTGCCTACGCCGCGGCGCACCCCCGTGTCGCTGCCTTTGGCAATGTGCTGCACCGCCTGGGCACCCTGGGACACGGCGTTGCGGATCAGGCCCATGCCGCCGAGCTCACCGACGATGTAGACGCCGGGTTGGTTGGTTTCGAAGGTCGGCCCGACCTCCGGCAGCTCGACGCCGCGGGTCTTGGTTCCAAACACGAGGCGAATGGCGCTGACCGGACATGCTGCTTCGCAGGCGCCGTGCCCCACGCAGCCCAATGGGTTCACCAGCACCGCGCGATTGCCGATCAAGCCCAGCGGTCCATGTTCCGGGCAGATAGCGACGCAGGCGCCGGAGCCCATGCACATGTTCGGGTCGATGACCGGGTGCAAGGACGTGGGCACGACTTCGCCCATGCCCGCCACGTCCGCGGCTTCGGCGCGCACGGCCTTTTCTTTGACCGAGTCGCGCCACTCCCAGAGCAGCCAGAGCAGCACTGCAATGGCAATCAGGCCCCCCAGGATGAGCGTGGAAGACAAACGAGCGGACTCCTTCTAGGAACAACGGCCCCGCGAGCGCGGCGGACCGGAGCGCTACTTACGCCCGTCGGCGTGGCAGTCCAAACAGAAATTCACCGGAGCTGCGCCCTTGGGGTACTTGGGGTTCTCTTGGTGCGCGCCCTTGGCGTCCATTTTCGCCCGCGAGTGCTCGCCGCTGTGGCAGCCCACGCAGTTGACATTGGCCTTCGCACTGCTGCCGATGCTCGCGTCGTGGCAGTCCGCGCATTTGACGTTCGTGTGCTTGCCTGTCTTCAGTGGGAACTTGTTTTCGGGGTGTCCGCCCCCGGTCGCTGGAGTCCACGCCGTGGTGCTGTGGCAGTCCGTACAAGTGTGCGAAAAGCCGCTGTGCCCAGGGTAGGGGCTCGCGTTGAAGTCGTCCGCGTGGCAGCTATAGCAGTCCGAGGGCGTGCCCTTGTACACGGGCGGATTGCCGACGTGGCAACTGGCACAGGGCGTGGTCGCGTGCGCGCCATCCAAGGGGAAGGGGTGCGCCACCGTGGACGCGGGTTTCCACGCCACTTGGCTGTGACAAGATTCACAAGTGGTCGGGTACGCGCTGTGGCCGGGATGCGGGCTATTGTCGTAGTCGCTTTGGTGGCAGCCCACGCATAGCGTCGGGGTGCCCTTGTACTTGGGCGGCTCACCGGTGTGGCAGGTCTGGCAAGGGACCCTGGTGTGCGCCCCCCAGATGGGGCAGGGGGGGGTGGAGGCGGCGGGGGCGACAGCGATTCAGGCGGTTGCGCGGTCACGCAGCCAACCGGCAGCGGCTGGTTTGCGGCGATACTCGCATTCGCCTTCGGACAGCTCGTACTGCTGCAAGTGCGCCGCAAGCGCGCTACGGTGTGAGTACAAGAGTCGTCACGCTGTAGGCAGGCATCGTGTACTGGAATGCGTTGGTTTGCGTGATGTTCAAGTCGGCCACCCGCCCCGGCGAGCCGTTGCTGCTGGTGAGCTGGTAGACCTCAGCCACGTTGAAGGCGCTGGTGTGCGTGACTGCGATGCCGGCTGTGCGCGCCTGGCTGGTCTTGTTGATGCACACGATCACCATGCGGTCCGGGTTGCCGGCGTCGATGCTGGCGTAGACGCTGGTGTCGGCGTTGTTGCTGGAAAGCGCCTGGATGCTGGTGTTGCCGAAACTGCCGTTGTTGGCGTCGTAGTTGCGGAACATCTCAAACGCGCCGTAGATGAAGTTGTGGTTGCCGCTGCCCAGCCGCCACAGGTTGGCCGCGAACACGCCTTCGCGCCCGAAGATGCCCAGCACGTCAGCCTGCGCGATGCCGCCACTGATGTGGTCGCCGCCGCCGTAGTAGTACTCGGTCACGCCGATGCGGGTGTCGGGGTAATGCGCGTTGATCTTGGCCTGGATGCGCGGCAGCAGGTAGATCGGCCCGCTGGTGCCCCATTGCGCGATCCAGCTGTCTTCGGTGTAGGTCGTGTCCCACAGGCTGCGCGGTGCCTGCATGCGCGCGGCCGCAACCAGCGGGTCGGCGTTGTCGGCGGCGATGGGCGCCCCCGGGCCCCCCGGGTTGGCCCTCCGGGACTCTTTCTTCGGGGTTTCCTTCTTCGTGGGTCCCGCCGCCCACGCCAGTTCCCCGGCCCCGGCCTCCCCCAAAACCCGCCCCGCCGTTTTCGACAAAGATCTCACCGGCACCCGACCAG
>CALMUT010000002.1 GCA_937872925.1 uncultured Myxococcales bacterium
GGTTGAGGACCATGCCCTTGGGCGCTCTGGAACGCGTAGCGCGCGCGGCCCGGCCCTTCGCCCACGTCGATGGTGCCGTCCACCCGAACGGCTTCGAGCACCATGCCGCGCAGCGCCGGACGAGGCGTGAGCTGCCTGGCTCGGGCCAGAGTGGCGATGGGGTCCACGGCGCTCGGGTAGCCGACCACACCCTCGGTCGTCGGCGGGCTCGGTGGAGCCGCTACCTCGGGGCGCGACGCCAGCTTGGCCCAGTAGGACAACGCCAAACAACCAAGAAACGCCACGAGCACGACGGCCAGCCCCAGCGTGCGGTCGCGTTTGCGGCCGCGCTCGACGTCGGCAAGTTCCGCTCGGAGCGCATCGGTCATCAGGGCCGCTCCTATCACAACCTCCGAGACTCACCATGCATTTTCGGGCAAATGCCCCCCGCCGCTTCGGATCTGCAGCACGCGCCCCCGGGGCCGCGTCGCCCCGCGCCACCCAAGACGGATTGATTTGATCCGCAAGCTACGCTATCGAATCGCTCCCCGACGGCCTAGCGGTCGGGCAGCGGGCGCATAACTCAGCGGTAGAGTGCGACCTTCACACGGTCGAAGTCGTAGGTTCGATCCCTACTGCGCCCACAAAGATCCTCTGCGAATTGGGTAGCGCGCAACTCGCCGGAAGGACGGGCGGGTGCTGGGCGACCTCGCGGGCATCCTTGTCGCGCGGCAGAGACAGCGGACGCTACTTGCAGCCTGGCAGGGAGCACGTGCCTTCAATGCAGGCCAGCCCACCCACACAGAGCGGGTTCGAGATCTTCGGGTTCAGTCCGGTCGGGCAGGGCTGATTCAGCTCTCCTGCGGCTTCACACAGTCCCGTCACGTCCCCATCGTCCCCGCCGATGCAGACGAGGCCCAGTCCGCAGATGCCGTTCTGCGCTCCGCCGCAGGGACCGCCCAGGTTGGGGTGCTTCTCCGCGGGCTCGCCGCGCACACAGCTGCCCCCCATGCACACGAAGGTGCCCGCGCAGTTGTCCCCGGGCGCGCATGCCGCCCCCGGATCCTTGGCTCGCTTGCTGCTGGTGGGCACCACGACGCACGTCGTCGAGGGAACGTTGCAGATCAGGCCTGTTGGACAGGTGTAGACCTTGTCTACAAGTTTGCACGGCTCGGACTGGGGCGTCTGACACACGCCGGACTCGCCCTGCACCTGGGTGCTGCAAACCTTGTTGTCCCCGAGACATAGCGTCTTGAAGTTGCAGGCTTCGCCGTCTCCAGCGATGCCCGCGAAAGGCACGAACTCGCCGATGTCGTTCAAGAAGTCCCCGCAACTCATGGCCTGGATCTTGGTTGCGGCGGCCGCGGTCATCTCCGCGGGGATGGCAAAGTCGCCGGTCAGCCGTAGGCATTGGCTCTGCTGCACGTCCTTGCACAGCCCTTGGTCCCATTGACCCAGCACCGCGAGATCTTGGTCGCAGCCAAAGAGCTGGTCGCAGTAGTTCGTCGCCAACTGCGTGCATGCGTCGATCTGCGCGGGGCTGGAGCTGCAGGCAGCCACGACCGCGTCGAGGCCGGCGTCACCAGACGGACCCGGATCCGAGCTGCCACCATCATCGCCGCCGCACGCCCCTACCAGAAACAGCGCACTGGCCGACGCACCAAGAACCCACTTGAAGACTGTGATCTGCATAGCTGAACCCTCGCCGGCGGCGTTGTACTACGGATCAGAGACCCACGCCGAACCCACCTTGCATAAATAGTTGCCGCGTTCCCCGCCGGGCCTACTCCCGATACTTGCGTACGGCAAAGCGCGTCAGTTGCGCCACGGCCCCGTCGGGGATCCCGGCTTTGTGACGGGCGATTTCCACCTGTTGCGCGGCGGACTCGACGCCAGGCACTTCGGGCAGCAGCACGCCACGGCGGCCCGCGGCATCACGAACCACCACGCCAAAACGCGCGGGGTCCAGCTGCTCCAGACCGGGCACGGCCTCCTCCGGCAAGAGCACGCTCACCTCGAAGGAAAGCTCCCCGAGTTCTGCGCCGGTCACCGGCGGAAAACGTGGGTCTCGCGTTGCCGCAAGCACCGCATTGCGCGCCACTTCGCGCGTGACATGCGCCTCGGCTGCCGCAAGCGTGCCCATGCAGCCGCGCAGCGCGCCATCGGCGCAGCGAATGGTGACGAACACCGGCGCCGCCGGGCCGCGATCCAGCGTATCCAAGGCGTGACCGGACAGCTCGGCCGCTACCGCCCGCCGCGCAAGACCGGGAAGCTCGGGCCCGACATCATCCCACGACTCCACCGGTGCAGCTTAGCAGTTGGTCATCGGCGGCGTCTCCGGCATCTGCGGCACGGCGGAAGTCACAGAAGTTTCGCCGCGCCGCGCGCGATCGCCTAGTGCATCGCTTCTGCCGAATCCTTGCGCTAAGCTCGCGCGGCATGCGCGGCCCCCACCTTCTTCTGTGTGCGCTCCTGCTGGCGTCGACTGGCTGCACGGCCACTTTTCAAAACGGCGGCGCAGCCGGCCCCGAGCAAACCGAGTGGTCCCACTTCTTCCTATTTGGCTGGATCGGACACGACGAGGTTGAAGCTCGGGACCTGTGTGACGGCGCGCCCTTCAGTCGAGTGCGCACTGGCGAAAACGGCCTCACCGTGGGCGCAACCCTCCTCACCCTGGGGATCTACACGCCGCGCCGGGTCGTCTATGCATGCGAGGCGCCGACCAAGTGAGACGCGCCGCACCGGCACTGATCGCTTCGGCGCTCGCCACGGGCTGCTTCACGACCACCGTGCGCTCCGGACATGCCCCGGCCCGCGAAGCCGCCTACGAGAAATGGCATCACGGCTACCTTGGCGGCCTGATCGAAGGAAGCGGCCCCTACGACTTGCGGCGCATGTGTCCGGAAGGATGGGCCGAAATCACCACCAGCCTCGAGCCCGTGCAGACACTCACGGCTCTGTTCACGTTGTTTGTCTACATGCCGCAGACCGTGACCATCGTCTGCGCGACCCCCGGGTCTCCGCCCGCTGCCCCAAAGTCAGGATACGGCACTCCAGACGCGCCCTATCCCGCCGGTCCACCCGCTCCCCAAGCCTTGCCTCCCATCAGCGGCCCGCTCCCCCCGCCAGCAGCCGCCCCGCCCCCACCTCCGACTGAAGCACCATGACTGAAGCCCCCGTGATCTGTCGCCCCGGCCGCATCGCAGAAATCGTGCTGAACCGGCCGGACAAATACAACGCCATGACCGCAGAGATGGGCCTCGCGCTGCGAGACGCCACCCTCGCGATCAGCGCGGACCCACACACTCGCGTCGTTGCCTTGCGCGGCGCGGGCAAGGCGTTTTCAGCGGGCGGGGACTTTTCGCTGCTGGAGCAAAACTCGAAGCGTGATCCCGAAGAAAACCGGCAACGCATGCTCGAGTTCTACTCCGTGTTCCTTTCATTGGTGCATCTGCCGGTGCCCGTCGTGGCCGTTGTGCACGGAGCCGCGGTGGGCGCAGGGCTGTGCATTGCGCTGGCGGCAGACGTGCGACTGGCCGCGGCCGAAGCGAAGCTCGGAGCGAACTTCGTACGCGTGGGGCTGCATCCGGGCATGGGTTGTACGGCGCTCTTGCCCCATGTGGTCGGAACCGCACGCGCCGCAGAACTGCTGTTGACCGGCGCGCTCGTCACCGGCGCCGAAGCCGAACGCATTGGGCTCGTCAGCCGCGCGCTGCCCCGCGACACGCTGGAAGCCGCAGCCCAGGAAACCTTGGAATCCATAGCCAGCGCCGCCCCGATTGCCGTACGTCAGACCAAAGCGACCCTGAGGCGCTCGTTATTGGCGCAGCTGCCCGGGGCCCTCGCCCAAGAGGCTCTCAATCAAGCGATCGACTTCGGAACCGAGGACTTGCTCGAAGCCATCGACGCCTTCCGCAACGGGCGCACACCCGAATTCCACGGCAAGTAGCTCAATCGGCAGCGCCGTCCGTCACCGCAGCGCCGCCATCGGCGTCGGCTGGCGGCAGTTCGGCACTGGCTTCCGCCAAAATGGCTTCAACCAGGCGTTCCTGTTCCAACACTAGTTTCTCCGGCCGATCGTCACCGCAGGATTCCGGAGCAGACTTGTCACCTCGGGAACAACTCATGACCATCTTGAGCTTGCCCCCTCGGGTCTCGACGGAAATCGAATAGCGGAATTCACTGCGGAAGACCTCGTCTCCGATCAGCGTGCGCTGCTCGGTCTTCAGGGTGCCCGCTTCGGGATTGCGCTCGGCGATCAAAAAACCGCGATCGAGCAACACGCCCTCCGCGGCCGCGTACAGGCGCTCCGGAGCTGCGTCGGTGGTCTTTTCCGCGGGCGCGTAGGGAGACATGCGCGTCGCCATGCAGCCGGCAAACACCAGGGATATCAGCAGCGCCCAAAACAACCGCGGGGTCATGGCGCAAACCCTAGGCGACCGCGAACGCCAAGCCAAGGCACCCTCAGCCGCAAGCTTCGGCGACCGCCGCTTCCAGTCGGCCGTCAGCGATGAGTTCAGCCAGCGCTTCGATATTTTCGTACAGCGGTCGATCCTGGTCCAGGGCGGGCACGACGCTGCGGATCGCCGCGTGGGCTGCCTCGACGCCGCGACCGCCGGTCAAGGGACGCCGCTGTTCGAGCCCCTCCGCCGCGGTCAGCAACTCGATGGCAATCGAGCGACGTACGTTGTCCACTATTTGAGTCAGTTTGCGAGCCGAGATGCTGCCCATGGACACATGGTCTTCTTTGCCGGCGCTCGACGGAATCGAGTCCACACTGGCCGGATGACACAGCACTTTGTTTTCACTGACCAGGGAGGCACTGGCGACCTGCGCGATCATGAGTCCGCTCTCGAGTCCGCTGTGCTTCGCCAAGAACGGAGTGAGGCCGCTGGAAAGCGCCGGATTGACCAACTGCTCCACGCGGCGCTCGCTGATATTACCGAGTTCCGCCAGCGCAATTGCTGCCAGGTCGAGGGCGAGGGCGACGGGCTGTCCGTGGAAATTGCCACCGCTGATGATGTCCGCCTCTTCGCCGTCCACGAACACGCTGGGGTTGTCAGTGACGGAGTTGATCTCGCGTTCCAACACGTTGCGGCCAAAGCCAAGCGCATCCCGGGACGCTCCGTGCACCTGAGGCACGCAGCGCAGCGAATACGGGTCCTGCACCTTGTCGCAATCCCGATGGCTCTCCATGATCTCGCTGCCCCCGAGGTAATTCCGCAGGTTCTCTGCAACCTGCGCCTGCCCCGGGTGCCTGCGCAGCGCCATGAGCCGCGCGTCAAAGGGCCGAGAAGACCCTTTCAACGCGTCTACGGACAGTGCCGCGGCGATGTCCGCCGCCCCTGAGATCCGGTCTGCATCGAAAAGACTCAGCGCGCCCAATGCAGTCATGAATTGGGTCCCGTTGATGAGCGCGAGTCCCTCTTTCGTCTGCAGCGTCAGCGGCGTCAAACCCGCACGTTGGAACGCTTGAGCGGCAGGCATCCGCTCTCCGGCCAGGGTGGCTTCGCCCTCTCCGATCGCGCCCAACGCCAAGTGGGCGAGCGGTGCCAAGTCACCGGAGGCGCCCACCGAGCCCTGGGACGGCACTCGCGGCAGCAGATCGGCAGCCAGCATCTGAAGCAGAGTTTCGATCACGATGGCACGAACGCCGGAATGCCCCAAGGCAAGGGTCTGCGCGCGCAGCAGCAGCATGCCGCGCACCGCATCCCTCGAAAGGTCCGTGCCCACCCCCGTGCAGTGACTGCGCACAAGGTTGAGCTGCAACTTCAGGATGTCACCGGCGCTGATGCGCGTCTCGGAAAGCGCACCGAATCCGGTATTCACACCGTAGACATGCGGCGCTTGGTCGCCGGCGTTCAGGATCCGTTCGACGGCGGCGCGGGAGGCATGAACCAGGGGAGCTGCGGATGGCGCAAGCGTCGCCCGGCGACCACGGCGGGCAACCTCGACGAAGTCAGCGATACGCAGCTCAGTTCCAACAGCTACAGGAGGAGCATGGGTCATCTTCGACCACAGGCTAGTGCATTGAATCTGGGGAATCGATGCACTTGGCGGCCCGTGCCCCGGGCCCTCCGCGCCCGCGCCCTTGCCTTGAGACGGAGGCCAATCTGCCCTCCGGTGGGAGCAGAAACCCCGGCCAACGCCATGGGGCTGGAAAAGACCACTATCGGCTTGCTCCGGGGAGCCGTGCGTCACTATCCTCCCCGGCCAGTGGGCCGCGCTTTTCTCTCCATTCTCCGCTCGTCAACTTCACTGCTCGCGTTGAGCTTCGTCGCGCGCGCCGCTAGCGCGCAGGACGCGAGCGCCGACGCCGCCGTCGCGCGACCCGTGCCACCTCCGCCGCCACCTTCGGATGAAGCTGCGGGCACGGAGTTCAAGTCGCGCTTTGTCCTAGAGACGGGGCGCGCGGAAGTAGAGCCGCCGGATCCCGACTCCCTCAAGATCCAAGTGCATGGTGAATACCAAGCGCGTCTCTCACAGCACTCGGACGTCCCGCTGCGCCCATTCCGCGGGCGCGCCGACACAAGCAGCCTGGGCCAAACCACTCGGCTGGTGCACTGGCTTCGTATTACGCCCCAACTGACGTTTTCAGACACGCTGAAAGTCGTCGGACAGATCGACGTTCCCCGCGGCTTCATTGGCGGCCAAGAAACCGAGCACGTGGAAGCCGACTTCTCCATGGAGGAGCGCCAGCCCTTCGAGATCCACCCGCGCTGGCTCTACCTGGAGTATCTGTCCCCCATTGGCCTGTTGCGCGTTGGGCAGCAGCCGTCGCACTGGGGCATGGGCATCATCGCCAACGACGGGGACCACCCCACGCTTTTCGGCGACTACTACCGGGGCGCCATTACCGAGCGCATTCTGTTCGCCACCAAGCCCCTCGGCAAAGAATCCCCCCTCACCGTAGCCCTGGCGGGCGACTTGGTATTCCGGGACTCCAACGCAGCGCTCAGCGACGACGAGGTCGCGTTGCAGGGCGTCTTGGCGGCGTTTTATCAGGACAAACGCGAGAATATGATCGGCTTCTACGGCGTGTACCGAAGCCAAAAGCGCGAGTCCCGGGCGCTTCCCGGACGTGACTTCGACGAGACGCTGAAGGTGTGGGCCCTGGACTCCGCCGGCAAATTCAACGCGAAGATCCCCGGCACCCGCGGCCATGTCGTGGGCGAGTACGAAGCCGCCTACATTTTTGGCGACACCAGCTTCGTGCGCACCGCGCAGCAGACCCGCACCAATACCCGGGAAGACGTGCGCAACTTCGGCACTGCGATGCGCCTCGGCGCGGTGACGACCCAAGGCGACGGAGACCAGCGCTGGGGCGATTTCGCGGCAAACTTGGAGTGGGGCTGGGCTAGCGGGGACGCGAACCCCAATGACGGCGTGACCCGACGCTTTCGCTTCGATCCCAACCACAACGTCGGGTTGATCATGTTTGACGAAGTGCTGGCGTGGAAGACAGCGCGCGCGAGTGCGGCCGCTCGGGATCCCCAGCTCACGCAACGCCCGAGCCCCGGCACGGACTTGCTGCCCAGCGAGGGCGCGGTATTCGGCGCCACCTACCTGTATCCCAACGTCGTATTTCGTCCGGTTCGCGAACTCGATCTCAAGGCTGCCGTTGTGATCGCCCAAACCACGGCGGACTTTGTTGACCCGGTGCGCGTTGGCACCAACGGCGTGTTCGTGAACTACGACGGCGGCGACGCACGCAGCCACGATCTCGGCATCGAGCTCGACGGCGGTTTCGAGTACCGCCTCGCCCTGGACCACGGCATGACGCTTCAGCTGGGCGCCCAAGGCGGCGTGCTCTTCCCCGGCAACGCGTTTTCGGACGCCGCGGGCAACAAGATGTCCACGCAGTACCTCGGAGTGGGCCGCCTGGGCCTGCAATACTGAGGATTTCGCGCCCGCCGGCGTTGACCGAGCCCGGGCGTGGTGGGAAGCTTTCCCGGCCTCAGGGCCGGCAAAAGGCGCGGGCCGAGGGGCCCCAAAAAGGAAACGGGACGATGATGCGAAATCTACTGGCGGGCAGCCTGACGTTGTCCTTCGCGCTAGCGGGACTCGGTTGCAGCGTGGACGAAGTGCCCACGGGCCTGAAGAAGACCCCGGATGGCGATGGGCCGATGGTGCGCTTCGATCTGTACCACCGACCCCTTCCCGAAGTGCCGCTGCCCAACGACAGCGCGATGTGGCCCGATCCCACCAGCCGCACGGGACTTCGCGTGAATGCCAGCGTCGTGGCGCCCACTGCCATTGAAGCCGACGCGCGACGCAAATTCGACACCTTGGAAGGTTGGGGGACCTACGCGCCCATCACCGTCGCCTTCGACAAGATCCGCAAAGACGACGCACGGCCGGCAGTGGACCTGGCGAATATCGCCAAGCGCCATCAAGGCGACAATTACGAGCTCGCGGACGACACCATCTACGTCGTGAATCTCGAAACCGGCGTCCCGGTCTTCTTGGATATCGGCGAAGGAGCCTTCCAATACGTCGTGCGCGAGAAGGCCAAGTACTGGCGCAATGATTCTCGTCGCCTCGAAACAAATTTGATGTGGGATACCGCAGACGAGACCATCGACCCGGCAACAGGCCAGCGCGACCCCAACCGCATGACCGCCACCGGCATGCCCATCTACAAGCCCGAGTGGGACACGGATTTCGACGGCGTGCTCGACCGACCGAACCTGGCCAATCCCGACGCCTGCCCCAACCAAGTCGACGTCATGCTTGGCAACAGCGACGAAGTGGCCCGGGATCGCTGTGTCACGGACAACCTGCTGACGCACTACGAGCGGGAAACCGACACGCTGATCGCCCGTCCGCTGATCCCTCTCGAAGAGAAGACCCAGTACGCCGTTGTGGTCACGGACCGCATGATCGACCCGGACGGCAATCCGGTGCGTTCGCCCTTCGACTTCGTCTACCACCCGAGCCAAGAAGAAGGCGTCAAGAAGCTCAAAGCGCATCTGTCGAATTCTGAGCTAGCCAGCTACTACGGCGACATTGGCGGCAGCGGCCTGGAGCACGTTTCCTTTGCCTGGACCTTCACCACACAGCCTGTGGTCGAGGACCTGCGGGTCATCCGCGACGGCCTCTACGGCAAGGGGCCCCTGGCGCGCCTGGCCAAGCAGTTTCCCCCGGACACGGAGCTGGCGCGTGCCGCAGGGCTCGTCGACCTAGAAGCGATCGCCGACGGCGCGGAAGAGCCCGTGGATTGGCAGAAGAATCCAAAGTGCGTCGACAAGGTCGAGAACTTCTACATCGTGAAGTTCGAAACCGTGAAGCAGACCCTCCGAGAGCTGGCCAACCAGGCTTTCGATTTCGACGGGCCGCAGCTCGAACAGCTGATCAACTCCTTCGACGCCATCAGCCACATCGCCGTTGGCACCTTCAAGGTGCCCTTCTTCATCGACGGCGGCCCGAAAGGACGCGACCCGAACGCATCCTTCGCCATGGACTTCAAGACTGGCGAAGGCAAAGTCTACGAAGACACCGTTCAGTTCATGATCACGGTGCCAAAGGTGTCCGCCACCCGCAAACAGCCGTTCCCGGTGGCGTACTACGGCCATGGCTACACCAGCTCGAATTTGGAACAGCTGGGCTTTGCTGGCGCCTTGGCGACTCAGGGCATCGCGTCTGTGGGCATGAACGCCGTGTTCCACGGGCTAGAGCTCGGAGACACGGAGCTGCAGCTTGCACGCAACCTCTTTGGCGGCGCCTGCCAAGCCCCCTTTGCGAGCTCCATGCTCACGGGGCGAGGTCGCGATTTGGATGGCGACCTGACGCCGGATTCGGGTGGCGACTACTGGACGAGCTACTTGTTCCACACTCGCGACGTCGTGCGCCAAAGTGCAGTCGACCTGTTGCAGATGTTCCGCGTGTTCAAGAACTTCGACGGCACGCGCATGAGCACCCAGGACTACGACTCGGACGGCAGCAACGACCTCGCCGGGGACTTCGACGGTGACGGCACTCCCGACATCGGCGGGCACAAGGAGTGCCTCCCGAGCGGGTCGTCCCTATGCGGCTCCTTTGGACCCCCCGCCTGACCACCCGAGCCGCCGGCCGCCGCCCCAGCAGCCA
>CALMUT010000003.1 GCA_937872925.1 uncultured Myxococcales bacterium
CCGGCGCGCCGCCGCCCGGCGGGCGCAGCCCGGGGAGCGGGAGCGGCAGCGGGAGCCGGAGCGACCGCGCCTGCACTCAGCGCGCCCGTTCTGGATCAGATCATGCCGATGGCACCCGGAGGGCTTCACTTGATGTGGTCGAACATGCAGCCTGATTGCGACCAGATCGAGGGTGAACGCAAAAGCGGGACGGCCGAGTATGTCGCCGCATTCAAAGCACCCGGTGTTGCGGACAACAAGCACGATGCCGCGCCCACGCCTGGTGTCGTCAACACCTACCGCCTGCGTTGTGAAAAGGGCGGCGTGTATTCTGGATACTCGAACGAGATGTCTGGTACCCCGTGAGCCGGTCCGTATTCGTCTTCGCGGGACTTGCGCTTGCGTGTACGGGACCGTCGAAGCCGGAGACCGCCGCCCAGGCAGATCCATGGAGCGCAGTTCAACTAGCCCGCGCAATTGACACGAACCCAGACCCGAAAGTCGTTGAGATTGCCTTGACGGCAAGGGCCGCGACCCACCAATACCCCAATTCCGAACCGAGCGAAGTTTGGACCTACAATGGAACCGTACCCGGACCGTTGATCGAGGCCAACGTCGGGGACGAGTTGGTCGTGCATTTTGAGAACCAACTGCCCGAGCCCACCACGATTCATTGGCACGGTATCCGACTCCCCGCGCAAATGGACGGCACGCTGGCGATGCAGGCGCCAATCCCACCCGGTGGCAGTTTCGAGTACCGGTTTGTACTGAAAGACGCCGGCCTCTTTTGGTTCCACCCGCACATACGCTCTGACGTCCAGATCGAGAAGGGACTTTACGGCACGCTGCTGGTCCGCGGCGCAGAAGAGCCGAAAGTCGATCGTGAGGCGGTGTTCGTTCTCGACGACGTGCGGGTGCTGCCAGATGGTACGTTCCCCGACTACCTAGACGACTTGTCTAAGATGATGGGGCGTCAGGGCAACGTCCTGCTAGTCAACGGCACGTCGCTGCCGACCCTGCCAGTGCGCCGTGGAGCCGTCCATCGGTTGCGACTGGTCAACGTGGCGAACGGCCGCTTCTTCAACTTGGCCTTGCCCGGTCATTCGTTTCGCGTGATCGGCACGGACGGCGGCTTGCTTCCCAAGCCCTCCGACACGGACCGCCTGTTACTGAGTCCCGGCGAGCGATATGACTTACTGCTCGTGCCCGATGGCGCACCGGGCGAGCTGACCCTGACCAATGAGCCCTACGAACGAGGCCACGATTCAGCGAAAGAACCGCCCCTTCCAATGGCGGTGTTCCAACTGAGCGACGACGAACCGCTCAGTCCTCAGCCGTTGCCCACGGCGTTTGGTAGCATCGAACGCCTGCCCGCGAGCGCCATCGACCACACGCTGACTCTCAGCGAAGCGTTCGACGCCGACGGCCAGCTCGTTTTTACTATCAACGGGGTCACGCATCCGGATGTGCCGAAAATCTCCGTGACGAACGGCGCCATTCGCGTGTTCGACGTGCTTAACGAGAGCGATATGGACCACCCGTTTCACTTGCACGGTTTCTTCTTCCAGACGCTGGAAGAGGACGGGATAGCTGTGCTCCCGGAAGCGCTCGCCAATAAGGACACGCGCATCATTCGCGCGCACGGCTCGGCGCGCATCGTGGCGCGCTTCGACGAGCCGGGCGCGTGGATGTATCACTGCCATATCCTCGAACACGCTGAAGGCGGCATGATGGGTGAAATCAACGTGCTTCCCTAGCGGTAGCTTCGATAAGCGGTAGCTTCGAAGCGTTGGGACTGCACCGCGCCTAGGCAGCAGCTTGACGCTTGCCTGCCGTGCGCGTGAGGGCTTCGTCGAGGCGTGCGAGGTGCTCTAGAAGCTGTGCGGATTCTTCTGGCGCTCGGGAATAGAGCAGAAACGCGACACTGCGGAGCTCTCTAGCTTCGTCGCGTGCAACTTCCAGGCTGTCGTCGTTTCCTGACAGCCGCATTCGAGAAACCATCAGGTTAACGCCGGAGACGAGTCTGCCGATCTCCCGGACCCGGCTGCTCATTTCCAGCGGAGCGACGTTGCCGACGGCTACGCCGTAGAGGTGGGCGTCAACGCAGCGCATCGGAGCATCGACCAATTGTCGGACAACGCCCCAGACCACCAGGTATGTCAGCGTGCCAAGGCCCAGCACATGCCAGCCGTGGGTGAGGGCCAAATCTTCGAGCGACACACCCGGGTGTACGAAGGACTCGACGGCGGCGTAAACAGCCATCGCACTCGCCACAACTGCAGCACTGAGCCCTGCAACAATCGCAGAGAGACTCATATATTTGTGTCGCATGTTTCTTCTCCTGGGTGAGTCCTTCGTTCTGTTTACACCTCGGAGTGTCTAGAGTGAGCAAAGACCGTGCCCCCGGGACGCACGCTTGCACGGCCTCCGGATCGCGGCATGAGCGTTGGTGCTCCGCTAGATCGGCAGGAGCCTTCGCCGTCTGGACCTCAGAACTGTGCACATTGCGCCGGAGAATATTCTCAACGACGGCGTACTGTCCGCCATCCGCAAGTTGCGCTCGGATTCTGACCGTGTTGGTTGCGCCGTGTCGATGCAGTCAGCAGCGTAACGTTGCGCGGCCAAATTGTGGGAGCGCGGCGGTGGGCACGGGATGTGCACTCCACGGTCCCATGCCGAGTCATTTCTCCGCGCTGATCGTCGCGGCTCTCGTCGCAGGTTGCAGCGCAAACCCGCCGCCCCCAAGCAAAACGGCTGGCGGCGGCCCCACCACGGGCTTTGAACTTGCCGTCGTGCCTCGAATAGATGCGGACAACCCTCAAGTCGGCCGCGCCTCCTGGCAGTACGATCGCAAGCGATATGCACCGACTGAAACCCCATCCAGCGGGCCTCTGGCAAATCAGGCGCACGTCCACGCGCACCAAGGTATCGACACTTCTCTCTCCACCTTTAGCGAGGGTGTATGCGCTCGATTTGACGCCGAAACCCGGGCGACGTGCCCCTTGCTGAGCATCGTAGAGGCGACCGAAGAGATCCCCGAGGGCGTGCGTGTCGTGATCCGCAAGTCAGTGGACTTGCGCGCCGCCCTCGATCACATGCGCTGCCACCACTCGTTCGGTCGTAGTCATGACTATCCCAAAATGGAGTCGTGCCCGCTGTATGTCCACGGCATCGAGTTCGTCGCCGTTCCGGCACTGCACGCCATCGAAATCCGGAGTTCGTCAGCCGCTAGCGTGCGCGGGATCCAAGACAGGGCTCGGATGCACGAGGGTGAAAAGTAGGCGTTGATGGCTAGGTGCAGTCGAGCCAAGCGAGCGCAGGACTCCAGTCGGAACAGGTGGCGCCGACGTATCGGTGTGTGTCTCCTGGCGTTCCTTACGGCGTCGAGTGCTGCGTTCGGAGCGGAAGACGACGACGACGTGGCCTCCAGCTTTTCTCCTCCACTGGCGCCACCGCGCGCATTTGCTCTGTGGCTACCGCCATCCTGGGAGTCTCGTGCTGGCACGCGCCAACCCTGGGAAGGCTGGCGACCGCAAGAACGCCATTATCTTTCCCTTTCGACCTGGTCGATTCGTCCGTTGACAGAACCTAGAGCGACATCGGCTTTCCTCCTGCTTGGACCAGGGCGGCTTCAACTCGTACCGCCAGCCCTCCGGAGCTGGGCAGGTGGCGAGCCAACGAGCGGCGTCGGTGCCCTGGAATGGTCGCGAGATGGCGTGTGTGCATCGCGTGCGGGAAAGTTCCGCCGCGTCGGTGGCGAGAGCGCGGAATTTGCTCTGCTCGGCTGTGACGGCACGGCAACGGCGGAGGCAATCGACCTGTTGAGTTCGCTCGCACGCACGCGTGGTACCCCGGCTCCAGTGTTCCCGCTGCCCTACGAGCCGGCCCGGGACGCAGAGCAACCCCTAGAGTGGATTCCAGGGATCCGCTTGTTGCATCCTCGTGTGTTCGCGTTGCTGCAAGAGGTCATCCAGGCGTTTCCAGGCCGCGAGCTGAAGATTTACAGCGGATATCGTCGTGACGGGGCGACCAGCTACCATCGGAAGGGTCGGGCCGTGGACATCGCGCTGACGGGTGTGCCCAACGAAGCACTCTTCCGATTCTGCCGCACTCTGCCGGACGCCGGTTGCGGGTACTACCCGAACAGCAAGTTCGTGCACATCGACGCACGTCCAGCGGGTACTGGACATGCCATCTGGATGGATGCGTCTGCACCGGGGGGGCGGGCGTGTTACGGAGACCCCGGCCCCGGCGTGCCCCCCCCCGGCGCTTCCGCTGGGGCGCCGGAGCGTGCTTCAAGGATTGACTAGAACGCCCTCAGTCCGCGAGCCGCTAGACGAACCCAAGTGCGGCCTGCGCTTCCCAGTGCCTATCCGCCACAACCGCCCGCCGGTGGCTTCCCTCTCGAACAACCACATCCGCCCGCCACGGATTTGCAACTAGCCGCGCCACAGCACTTCGCTCTGGGCGCAGCCTGCGCAGAAAGGGCGTCTGAACTTGGCGAAGCTAGAGCTGCGGGGACTTGAACCTGGCTGGGCCCGGGCAGCGCAGTCTTTTCCAGCGGCGTATTCTGTCGTGCGGATGGCGTCTGCGCGGACGGCGCAATGCGCCCTTGGGGCGTGCTCTCCCGCTCGGGCAACGGCGCCGGCGTGGTCAAGCTGTCACACCCCATCACGGCGAACGCGATGAACGCCGCGCCACCGCCCCAAGCCCCGAGCCTCATCGGATCACCACCGAGCTCTTGTACATGCCCATCCCGCACTGGAACGAAAAGGTGCGGGCCTCATGTGTCGGGATCATGACTGTGACGGTTTTGTTCAGCGGCAGCGGTTTCTTGATCTTCAGCTCCGGGAACACCACGCTCGTCGCGCAACCTTTGTCGGAGGTACGGGTGAACTTGAGCTTCAGTCGTTGATGGCGCTTCCCCTTCACCCGGGCCGGGTAAAAACCATCCTGGTTCACGGTGACGTTCACCACCTTGGGCATGAACGGCTTCGCAAACGTGGGGCTTGCCGACAGGGTAAGGGGCACGGCGAGGAGTAAGATCTTTTTCGTCATGCAGCTGCTGGATCCAAATCCTGTGCCAGTCTCCGGCGCGCAGGATCCTGGAGAATGATGCGCGCCAGCTTGGCAATACTCGGCACCGCTTCAGAGAATTGTTCAACTCGCCCGTCGGAGGTTTCGAGGTCCGGTGGTTCGCTGCGTACGTCGCGCCGACGCCTACCCGCCCGGAGGTGCTGGTACGTGTTCGCGAACCTGTACCCCGGCTTCCCGGGCCGGTTGCCACGTTTCTCGTCGCTTGGGGGCATCGAACTGGGCGCGCACCCCGCCACCTCGGCCAAGCCGTCTGCTCAAGTTCCCGCACAGCGCGACCAGCGCGTGACGCTTGTCGGCAGACAGCGAGTGTGCGGCGATGAGCAGAATGCCCGTCCGGGGACACAAGTAGGGCAACACAGCTTTGGCGATCTCCTCCCGCGCGTCGTGATCTTTCTCAGCGTTGAACGCAAGCACAACGCTCACGACGCAGCTCCCGGACCGCCTGAGCGCCTGAGCGGAGCGCTCAATGCGCCGGAGCAGTGCACTCTGGCTCTCTGTTGGCTGTATCGCGATGACGACCGTGTCTTCGACCGCCGCGTCCGTTTCGGTAGCGGGCGACCAAAGCGCGCCCGTCTCCACGATCACGAGACGTGCCGGTTTGAGGGCGTATCGCGGCACGAGTCTCAACCCGGCGCAGACATGCGTTCGACGGGTTCGGCTGCCCGCGGCTGGCAGACGGCCGCCAGGGTGTTCACGATCGCGCGGTCCTGCGCAGTCTCCCGCTTGCGCCGTGCTGCGCCACGCGTGACATCGTTGAGGGAAATGAGACCAATCGGGCGTTCCTCGTCATCCACGACGGGGAGCCGTCGCACTTGCTTTTCGGCCATGAGTCGTTCGGCTGTCTCAAGGAGGTCGGCGGCTTGGCAGACGTGGACTTGCCGTGTCATCACCGTTGCGACGGGGATCGCGCAAAGCGGGAGTCCCTGCGTGTATGCACCCATGCAAATGTCTCGGTCCGTAACAATTCCGACCAATCGTCCTTCGTCGTTCACCACAGGGATGACCCCGCAGTCGCGACTCCACATCGTTTCCGCCGCGGCGTTGAGGGTGTCGTTGATGCCACAAGTGGTTACAGGCTGGCTCATGAGTTCGTCGATTCGCATTGTCTTCCTCCACGTTTTCTTGAGGTCGAGCCGCTACTGGCGGCTGACCAAAGGTAGAGAGCAAGCGGCGTGCCGGAGTCCCGGCGACATTCCCGCCAGTCGCGGCGGAACCCCACTGCTCGATCGATTCCTTTTCTAACCCATCCAGACACGAGCAGTGACCGGCTCGGTTACCAGCGGTGGCATCGACTTCCGCACGCCGCATGAGCTACCGGCGGTTCCCCCCGGTGCGTGAGCTCGCAGGCCCAAGGCGCCGCAGCAGCTTGGCTGCGTGCGGTCGCGCATGCCGTTAGACGCGTGTGACCGCGCTAGTCACTCACGTTGGACTTGCTCGACGTCGACGGCACTGGTACGCGGAGGCGATGCTGCGAATTCGATTATTGAAAGTTTTGATTCTTACGACCGTGCTTTGCGCGTGCCAGGACAAACAAGCGGCTTCCGGTCCGTCCTCGTCGGCCTCGGTAGAACTACCGTCGTCGGCCGTGCTACTGCGCGTGGAGGCGCGCGAGGTGTGCATGGTCAACGACGAGCACTTTGGAAAGGCGCAGATCCCGGTCGCCGTTGCCGGGAAGACCTATTTCGGTTGTTGCCCAAACTGCAAAGAAAAGTTGGAGAACGACGCGAGCGCACGTACAGGCACCGATCCCGTGAGTGGGAAGCCGGTGGACAAAGCGAGCGCGGTGATCGGGCGCCTCGCTTCCGGAAAAGTGCTCTACTTCGAGAGTGAAGAAAACCTAAGAAAGCACGCTGCGCGCTTGTAGGGAGCCGCGCTTGTCGGCGCTGTTTGCCGCCGCATTGTTACTTTCGCAGAGCGGCGAGTTTTTCTTCGTATTCGCTGCGAGTGATCTCGCCCCTCGCAAAGCGACGGTTGAGTATTTCCTCCGCAGAATCGCCGCCGCGCCGCGTGCGGGAGCGGCGAGTGAGCGGCCATAGGATCGCGGTTCCGAGCACCGCGGCTGCCGCCCACCAAACCCATTCCCAACTCATCGAGTCCATCAGTGGCAGCGATGCACCACACGTGCCAAGGGCAGGTCCCCTTAGTTCGACGCGAGGGGCGTGACCGTCGCGTGAGCTACGCTTCGCACCGCCGGGCTCGGCGCTTCGACATGCAACTGCCCCGGTTTGCCTCCGGATCGACGGCTGCTCATATCACTTGCCGACATGCTCCCTGGAGCGTTTTCGGATCTCGTTCACCGTTGCAGCGTCGTCGCTCGTGATCGTTACCGAATTGCCATCGACAGCGAACTCCAGGTTCTTCAGGTAGAGCGGACAACCGGGCATTCCCTCGTGGCCCTGGTGTCGGGCGAACGCATGGTGACAGCGCATGTGGGCCAGCACGGCTTGGACCGGAACACCGGGCTTTAGAGTCAGTTTCGCTCCACCTTCGATGTCCGCTTCCGCTGCGACAACTGACATGAGCGGGCACAAGGCTCTGGTTTTCGGGGGGAATTCGCTGCACTCAGCCTCGGTGAATGTTTCCAGCGCATGCGCCGCTTTGTGGTGCGCTTCGGCCACTTCGCGATGCTGTTTGGCATGCTCAAGATGTACTGCGGTCGGATTGTACGTCTCCGTGCCCCAGGCGAAGTTTTGGGAAGTCGTGCTGGTGGGGCGGCTCGCCACAGCATTGGGGTCATAGGCAGCTTCGTGCTTCTTGGCTTGGACTACGTGTGCTGCGGCGTGGTCGTTGTGCTCAGAAGCACTCATGTCGTCTGGCCGGGTCCCCGGAGGTTGACTGGCACAACCAACCAGAATGAGTGCGACGAGCAGGCTGACGCCAACGTGTATTCGCATGATCACTCCTGTCTCGGCGCGCGCGCCGGACTCAATTAACGAATCTCGCGTGCAGCCAATACAATACGCGTGCCAAAGGCGAAGGCGCTTACCCGCTTGTTCATCCGCAACGGCGCTCCCCAGGCGCTGGCTCAGGAGTTGGAGCTTGCGTAGTGCTCGGGCTTCGCGGCGAAGGCTCCCGCGCATTTGAGAGAGCAGAAGTAGAACTCCACACCGTTGTGCGTGAGCCGCCCGAGCGCTCGGCCCGGATCGACTCGCATCCGACAGACGGGATCCAGAATACCGGAGGGTATTGGGCGATCTACCAGCGCGAGTTCCCAGACCTCCACGGCTTCTGCCACATGCCTGAACTCGCAGGACCCAAGGCATCGCAAGTCGACTCCGGGCCGACTGCGGGCTCGGTCGGCAATGACCTGCGTGCAAAGGATCTGACCGCTCCTAGCATGACCGGCGACCCGTGCCGCCAAGTTGACGGTCGCTCCGAAGTAGTCTGAGCCTTGTTCAACACAGGTGCCGTAATGCAAACCCGCAGAAAAGGTTGGGAAATCTGGCTCGTCGTCGACTGCTCGAAAAAGGGAGAGGGCAACGTCAACAGCCGTTTCGACGGTGTCGGTAGCGATCATTAATTCGTCGCCGACCGTCTTTACCAACTGGGAACCTGGCAGCAGTGCTTGTTGCGCGACCTCAGCAAAACGACCCGCCACCGTTGCTGCGTCGAGGTCGCCGTGCGCTTCCGTGAGCGCGGTGTAGCCGGACAAATCGGCGAACACGAAGCCTCTCGATACTTCCTTCATCGTCGTCTCATCATGAACGGGCGCTACACGAGGGGAAAGCAATTCCGAAACCGGGGCCATAGGACAAAGGCGCAAGCGAAGCTGTGCACGGGGATCGGCGCATCAGCGAGATCTGCGTCAACCGCGCGGGTCGCACTGTGACCCGCGCGGTCACAGCTGCGATCTGAAGAAGGAACGCAAGCCGGCGGCCCGATTTTGGTCTGCCGGCTTGCAAAGCCTTTTCACGCCATGCTCAGGGCTCTCTAGGGTGGCCTTCTTCGCAGCGAGCGACCGGCCGAAGCAACCAATTCCTCATGGGACCTCCTAGGCCTGGGAACGAAGCATGACGCATGCCAAATCACGAGTGGCGCTGCTGCGTACGCGCTGCTCAGCGCGGGAACCGGGGCGGGGACGCCCCTCCGAGGCCCTAAAAGAGCGCTAGCGTGCGGCGCATCCTCGGCAGGCCCAGTCAAGAAACGGGACGCGCAACTGCATCCAGAGCTTTGAGCCCAGAACCGAAGCGGGCCATAGCCTGGCGGTTCTTCTCCAACTCGCTGTACGGCAAGTACTTAACTGCGAGAGCGGTGACGCTACGGAAGGCTGGCCGGCGAAGCTGCGCACGAACATCATCTTCGCGGTCGTCCGGCGCGACAACGTACAGACCTTGCGCGGGACCACAGTTTCCCAACGCGAGGTCGAGGAGTCGGACGATGCCCGAGTAAATCGATGTCGTATGCTCCACTTCGAATGCGGCGCTTGCGGCGCCCGATGCCTTGTCCAACCAGAGCACGTCAATCATTCGGATCCCGTCCGCACCTGACGATTCGAGCAACCGTTTGGGCAGAGACGTTAGGCAGCCGTCGCTGAGTCTACCGTCAGCGTAGCTGCGATTCTTGTCATTGGAGGCGATCCAGACGTCGAAGCCGAGGGCCAACCCAAGGTCACGAAGCCAGCCTTGGATCTCAGTGTGGGTGCGATCACCGTCGGCAGCAGCCTTTAGACTCTTCGCTTGCTTGGCACTCGCCTCCCGCACCGTCGCAAGATCTGCCTGCCACTGGGCCCGTGCAGCGGGATCATCGTCAGGGGGTGGAGGCAGATACCGTTTCGTCCCAATGTCGAACAACAGTCCCCCGATCGCCCCGAGATCATTCGATAGCAGGCCGCGATGCTCGGTATTCAAACGCACGATGCCCTCGCGCATCGCGAGATACTCTTCCCAGCTGCCCAGTTTGACCCGTGCAGCGGCCAGCGCGTTGTAGCCATTCACAATCGCGGTGTTGAAAGGTGGCATTTCCGTTGGATGCAGGAAGTACAGCAAGTTCGCAGCTGCAGGACCGAGCCCCTTGATCCTGCGCTGATCGAGTGCGCGGACGGCATCGAGTATGGGATCGCACGTCGTACAGTCGGCACAGACCGCGAGAAACCTGCCAAATGCTCGCTGATTATCCGCATTTTCGTAAATGTCCGGAATCCGAAGTTTTGGCTTCCACAGGAAAGCATGATCAGCGCCACGGAAAATTTGACGTTGCTCCGCAATGGACCGCACGACCACTTCAAGGGATGAGCCTTTGTACGCCGTGCCAAAGGTACCCGTCTCGATTTCCTGAATGACGGCGGCCAGCCCGCGCCGGATTGAGCGGAGGTTTTTTAGGCGCTCGTCCCACAAGAACCAGGAGCGATAAGTTGCCCCGGGATCATTGCGCCAACGCTGGATCAACAGACTAAGGTAGTCCTCGGCCACGCGGGAACTGTAGCTTGTTCGGCGGGCGTCAGGTGGCTTTAACGTCGGGGCGACCCCCAGTCGCAGGCCGCCGCACTCATACTATTGTGCAAATCTGTTGAGACTATTATCGGTCATCGAGCGCGGCTGCCCCCCTGTTTAGATAAGACGTCGCGCGCATGTGCGCCCCCCGCGAATTGCCGACAGTAAAGTCCCGGTCTTGTTCAGATTGCGTCCCCCCATTGCGGCGCCCACGCCGAGCCCTGGCACGTTTGGTGCTTCGCCGCGCGAGCAGGAGATGCCCAATGATTAGACTCGCATCAGTCTTCTTTGCTGGTTTCGGTATAGTGACGGCGTGCGGAAGCTCAGAGTCGGAGGCCCCTTCCGGCTCGGGCGGCGTGGCGGGGGGCGGCGCGGGTGGCGGGGGGGCGGGAGGTGGCCACCCCGCCCGCGCTTCGGGCGCCCCCGCCCCGCGTGTGGGCGACCCCCGTACATCCGTAACAGTCTGCCCCGCAGGGGGCTCTGGCACTCCGGTTTGCCTGACCGACTGGCCTGGCGGCTATTGCGCCATCGCTGCTTGCACTGACCATGGGCACGACTGCCCTGAAGACCCGGGGCTAGGCAATACGGCAACAACAGTATCCGTTCGACCAACCGCGTCGCAGACGGGATGGGCAAGGCCTGCTAGGGAGC
>CALMUT010000004.1 GCA_937872925.1 uncultured Myxococcales bacterium
GCGGCGCCGAACCAGTAGACCTCGCAACGTCCGACGCCGCGCGTGTCGACGCACTTCGCCTCGCCTTCACCCTGGCCGCACGTGGTTTAGCGGGTCGGCTTGTCGTGGTCGTGGACGACCTGGATATGGTGGATGCGCTCAGCCGTCGGGCCCTCTTGGGCCTGCTGCAGAGCCCGCCGGATGTCGCCTTCCTGCTGATCTTGACGGCGCAGGCGCGCGCGACGTTTTCATCGACGCGGGTGCGTGTGCGCGAAGTGGCGCGGCTCCCTCGAGAGCGGGCCCGCCAACTCGCATCCGAGGAAGCCTTGGCGCTCTGGCCCGAGGCGACGGAGTTTACTCCGCTCGGACTGAGCCACTTGGAAGCATTCATCGCGGAGGGGGGAGGTCCGGCGCCGCGCACTCTCAATGGCTTGGTTGCGCAGCGGGTTAGTCGCACGGATCCAACAGCCCGACGAATGCTCCAGCTTTCTGCCGCGCTCCGGTGCCCGGTACCGGCCGAGGTCCTGGTTCGTGAGTCGGCGGACGCTGGCACCGCCGCCCTCGAGCGCTTGGAGCGGCGCGGGCTGGTCCGTTCGGTACCCGGCGGCGTGCAGATCGCGCACCCGCTCGTTGCTCAGATCGTCCGCGAAGCGGCTCCCCTCGGAATGCGCAGACCGCTGGGAGCTCGGGCCCTCGAGATCCTAATGGAAATCGGCGCGCCCCTTGAAGCGCGTGCCAGGGCAGCGCTTCGAGCCGAGAGCGTCGAACTTGCCATCCTGCTGTTCGAGCAGATCGCACGGCGTTGCGAAGCCGCCGGAGATGCTCCTGGCGCCGCGGACGCATACGGCAGCATCGTGGAGCTATGCCGTAGCGATATTGGAACTGCGGAGCTCTCCGACCCCTTCGCCGTGGAATCGAGCTTCGTCTTGCGTTGGGCCAGCGCGCTGCGCGACTCGTCGCGCGGCGCCGAGGCGGGTGCAGAGCTGGGGACAACCTTGCGCCGGCTGCCCCCCGAGCGGTCCGCGCCGGTTCGCGCTGCCCTTGGGACGGCGATCACGCAACCGGCGCCAAGTGCCCGAAGCGCGGCGCCTTACAGATCGAATGCATAGCGGAGCGATGCTCCACCAATCCAAGCCAACGCAACTTCCCCGCTTCGTTCGCGGTGCAGCCCCTCATCGTAGCTGCGCACACCGCCAAAGGTAGCGAGCGCCATGTGCGGGCTCACTTGGTACCATTCGATGCCGAGGGCGCCGCCGTAGTAGAGGTTGAGTGCGTCGGCTTGGGCGTAGCCGTAGACGAACAGGACGTCTTCGCTCACCTGCGCTGCGCCGGCACTTCCCTGGACATAGATGCCGAGCCAGTCCGTGGGGCGTACGGTGAAGCGAATGCCACCACCGAATCCGTACAACGCGTAGCCACGCGGGTCGGGTGGGCGCGTCGCGTACGAAGTCGTGGCGAACGCGACGTCTGCTTCGCCGAAGAGCATGAGCCACTTCAGGGGTTCGAAGCCGAGTCGGAAGTTGAACCAGGGCGCCGTTGGTGAGACGTTCTTCATCGGGCCCAGGTGTCCAAGGGCGCCGACACTGGACTCCAATACGATCCCACTTGAGCGGGGCGGCGGCGGCGGGGCTTCCGGCTGCTCCTCAATCACCCCGACGTCCCGACTGCCCGGCACTGCGCGCGCATCGAGCCAAGCCTCGATTTCCGCCTGGGTCATTTTGCGGGTTTCGTCGTCGTCCTCCGCATGCGCCGCTCCGGCGGCAAGCACCACCGCAAGCAGCGCGTATCGAGCTGTACTGCCGCGCATGGCCTAGTCGATCCTCACTTCCAGCCAGTCTATCCCATGAAGTCCGTGCGCGAAAACAGCGCAATCAACGGAAGTTTTGCCTGCTCAATGGCCTCACGGCCGCCTTCCAGGCGGTCCACCAGGGCCAAGATGCCGACGACTCGGGCACCCGCATGGGCCAGCGCCTCCACGGCCTTTAGGCTCGAGCCGCCCGTGGTGATGACGTCTTCGAGCAGCACGACCGGCGCATTGGGAGCCAGTGCCTTGTCGCCTTCGACGAGCTTGGCGCTCCCGTGGTCTTTGCGCTCCTTGCGCACGTACAGGGCCGGTATGCCGCGTCCGTGCTGGTGGCTGATCAACGAGACGGCACTTGCCAAAGGACAACCGCCGAGTGCGACTCCCGCTACCGCCTGGTGCGGGGGCAACTGAGTCAGCGCTTCGAACATGACTTCACCGACGAGCGCATGGCCTTCGGCGGTGAGAATCGTCTGTTTGCAGTCGATGAAGAAATCGCTCTCTTTGCCTGAAGCCAAGATCACGCGCTTTCGCTCGAAGCTGCGCTCTCGGAGCAGGTCCAGTAGGCGATCTCGAACCGCAGAACTCACGAACGCTTGGCCCTCTTCTTCTTGCCGCGCGCTTTGCCGAGCGCCGGGACCACGGGAGCGGGCGGGCCAGCCCCGCGCTTGGCGCTGGCCGACTTGTCCGCGACCGCTTCCTTAGGCGCCGCAGGCTCCGCTTTTGGCTCCGGCGGCGCAGCGGCTGGCGCTGCGCGTTCGACGCTGGCACGTTCCGGGGTGCGCCTTGCGACGGTGACCTGCGCTCGCCGTGGGGCAGGGGCTTCGCCTTCGGTCTTCACGTGCCCGCGCACCAATGCGCCTTCCGCGATGCCGATGCGAGGGGCCACGAGGTCCCCCACCACGCGCGCACCACGCTCCAGCAATACCGCTTCTGTCCCCTGCAAATCTCCCGAAATCTGCCCTGCGATGACCAGTTGCGCCCCGCGCACATTGCCGTCGACGCCTGCGCCCTCTGCCAACGCAACGTCGCCGTCGACCTCCACATCGCCCTCGACGTGTCCGCGGATTTCGATGGAGCCACGCCCACGGACGTTGCCTCGAATGGTCGTGCCTTCGCCGATAACTGACGCTGCAGATGCCATGATTCTCCTCACACGTCCATGTCGACGCTGCCCTTGAAGGACGCGCCATCCGCGATGGTGAGCCTGGACGCTTTCACATCGCCGAGCAGCCGGCCGCCGGACTGAATGTCCACCCGGTCTTGCGCAGTTGCGTTTCCCGTCACTTGGCCCGCGATAGTGAGCGAGCTGCCGCTGACGTCGGCCTCGACGACCCCGCCCTGACTCACTTGCACGGGGCCAGAGGTGCTGAGGGTTCCCCGCACCGTGCCGTGAATCACGAACTCTTCTTCGCCGGTGATCTCGCCTTCGATGGTGAGACCCTCTCCAATCACAGTGCTTGCCATTCGTTGCTCCTACCTTATATCAGCGCCGTGCGGTGGCTGAACCGAAGTCGAGGGTGAATTCCGTATCCAACTGCACATCCACGTTCGAACCGGCCTCGATGCTCACGCTCGATGCGACCAACTCGCCTTTGACGCTGGCGTCCGCGCGCACGGTAATAGGACCCGAGCACTTTGCGTCGCCGTTCAACGTCCCGAAGATGTCCAGACTCTGCGCGCCCACATCCCCGTCGACGAGCGCGCCTGCCGCGAGCTCCATCGGACCGGTGACGGAAACCTCGCCGTTGATCTGGCCCTCGACACGGAGAGAGCCTTTGCCGCTAACCCGTCCCGAGACCTGAGTTTTTGCGCCAAGAATGCTGGCGTCCGTGCTCATTTTTGCCATGACAATGCGGCGCGCACGCTACCCCGCCGGCCCGCTTTCGGCAAGAACACACGCTCCAGCAGTTTCTCCAACTATTTCAAAGGTTTTGGCCGGGCGCTTTGAGCGCTTTGCGGCGCGCCCCTGGAGGCCGTCACGCAGGTGGCCGCAGTGCGCCCAAGACTTCGTCTGCGCGCGCTACCGTTCGAAACAAGCCGCGTGCGTACAGAAAGCGCAATTCAGACGCGTCTAAGTCTCCCGGGCGGCCGCTGGTTGCGGAGGATAGGGCGATGGCGGCGCACACACTGACGTTCAGGCTCTCGACGAAGCCGCGCATGGGAATGCGCACGCTCTGTTCAACGCCGGCTTGCAGTTCGGCACTGATACCGCTGTGCTCATTTCCAAGCACTAGGGCGAGCCTAGGAATGTCGCGCAACTCGTGAGGCAACAGCGTGCCTTTCGGATGAGTCGAGACTAACTGGAAACCATCGGCTCGAAGGCTGCGCAGTGCTAGCTGTGGCCCGTCGTGGACGATCACGTCGACCCAGCGCTCCGTGCCGCGGGCCACATTGCCTGAAACGGCGAAGCCGTCACTCCGGGGCACCACGTGCACGCGCTGCAGGCCGAAGGCGTCGGCACTGCGCATGACCGCCGCGCCATTGTGGGGATCGTAGGGAGCGTCCATGAGCACCGTGACGCTTGCCAAGCGCTGCCGCAGGATGCCGTCGATACGCTCTCGGCGTTCGACAAGTACCATGGGTTCTAGAGTCTGGATCACCGCCTCGACGGTCCATCCCGAAGGCCATGGCGCCGGACCCGCACTCGCGGGATAAAAGACGTCTTCGCTATCTCGGCGCATTCGTGATTGACGACAAATCCTGGTCGACTGCCCGCGCGACCTTGGCGATCTCGCCCATCAGCCCAGCAAACATGTCGAAGGTCAGCGCTTGGGGCCCATCCGAAAGTGCCTTTTCCGGCTGCGGATGCACTTCCAACATCAGCCCGTCGGTTCCCGCGGCGACCGCGGCGCGCGCCATGGGGCCCACGGCACGTGCGACGCCGGTGCCGTGAGAGGGATCCACCACGACGGGCAGGTGCGTGAGCATTCGAACCAGCGGGATGACTCCTAGGTCCAACGTGTTGCGTGTAAACGTTTCGAAGGTACGGATCCCGCGCTCGCACAGAATGACCTGGTAGTTGCCTTGTGAAACGATGTACTCGGCCGCCATCAGCCACTCTTTGACCGTGCTGGACATGCCGCGCTTGAGCATCACGGGTTTGCCGGAGCTGCCCACGGCTTCCAGCAGCGAGAAGTTTTGCATGTTGCGGGCACCGATCTGTAGGATGTCGGCGTATTCGCAGACCAGCGCCAGGGTCTCGGTGTCCTTCACTTCCGTGATCACGGGCATGCCTGTTTCTGCTCGGGCGTCTGCCAATAGCTGCAGCCCTTCTTCGCGCAGGCCTTGAAAGTCATAGGGACTGGTACGCGGTTTGAACGCGCCGCCGCGCAGCACCGTCGCTCCGTGTTTTCGAACATGGTGCGCTGTTGTGAGGGTTTGTTCGCGGCTCTCTACGGAGCAGGGACCGGCCATGACTGTCAGTGCTCCCCCGCCGATGCGCGTGCCGAGCACCTCGATCACCGTGTCGTCCGGTTTGACCTCTCGGCTCACCAACTTGTACGGGCGGCTGACCACGACGGCTTCTTGTACGCCGGGCATGCGATTGAAGAGGCCCGGATCGAGGGCGCCACTATTGCCGGTGACGCCAATCGCGATTCGCACGGCGCCTGGGATCTCGTTTGGCGTGAAACCGAGCTCGCGGACGCGTTCAGAAACCGCGGTGATCTGAGCCGGAGTCGCGTCGGACCCCATGACAATCAGCATGACTACTCCTTGAAAAAGCGGGTCAGCTCTTTAGCACGGATCCTACACGCTCCCCGCTCGCCGGCAGGCTCGTGGGAGGAGGCCAGTATCGCGACGCCGACCATCTGGGACGACTCAGGTGTCGACGACCCGGGCGCGGTGGACGCGCTCTCGGGCACGCTTCGGCTCCCACGGCTCCCTGAGCGTTGCCCAAAGCGCTCTCTCGGATCCGGTCAAATTCCAAGTGTTTTCAGTGCTTTCGCGGCGTGCGTGTCCCCGGTGCCTTTGCGGTCTTGCAAGAGCGCATTATGTTCCCGGCCCATATCCAATTCCGAGAAGGTGTCATGGCATCCGAAAAAGTGCATGTGTTCAACGACCTCAACTTCGACGCTGAGGTGATCAAGAGCGACAAACCCGTGCTGGTCGACTTCACTGCTACGTGGTGTGGACCGTGCAAAGCGCTGGCACCCATCGTGGATCAACTGGCGGAGGAACTCGACGGCCAGGTCAAGGTTGGCAAAGTGGACATCGACGAGTCTCCGGTGACCGCAGGCAAGTACGGAGTTCGCGGTGTGCCTACCGTCATGATCTTCAAGAACGGCGAGCGTTCGGGGCAACACGTGGGCGTCACCACCAAGGCCAAGCTCAAGGAACTCACCGGCGTCTAGTACCCCGCTAGCCGTCGTCGAACGAACGCGAAATGGGGCGCCGAACGCGCTTCATTGTCAAAGCGCATGCGTGGACGGCGGCGGTGCACGCGCTGCCGACGTTTGCGCTCGTGCACGCGTTCGGACCGTGGATCGGTGCGTGCGCGGGTAG
>CALMUT010000005.1 GCA_937872925.1 uncultured Myxococcales bacterium
CAATTCGGCGGCACGCCGCCAAAACAGTTTGCCCCCGAGCTCGTGCCCGGCGGGAAGAACTGCAATCCCACGCCGATGCCCACGGTATCTGGTGAGTTCACGAAACTGATGAAAGCTTGCTTCGTGGCGGTCCACAGCGTCTGCCCACCGCTGGCATCGGAGCTCATCGAGCCGGAGCGATCGAAGAGGATGTACATGTCCAGCGGCAAGCGCTCCCCGTTGATGGTGCTGGTCGCGCAGGCTGCGTCGCCCAACGTGCCCCCAACGGCCGCGGTGCCGCCGTCGTTGATGATGATCCCGCCGCCGCTACCGCCGTTTGCGCCGGTGCCGCTCGCTGCGCCACTGCCGGTGCTGCCAGTGCCACTGCCAACGCCCGAGCCGTTGTCACCGGCGCTGCAGGCCACGACGACACACACGCCACTCGCAACAACCAAAAGGGACCGCATGCTCTGGATCGTGACGGAAAGCGGGCGTGCCGTCAAAGGAAGCGGCAAAGGAAGCGGCGCAACTCCGAAGTTTCCAGGCCCGGCTAGCGCCGAGGCACAGCAAGCCGGCGGGCAGCGGGCCACCCAGTTCCGCTGCGGACCGCGCGTCGCGTCGAAACCCGCGTCCAAAAACGTCCTTTTCCTAGCGCAGGTACGCTAGTAACGGATCCCCATGACCGCGCTGGATTGGGATCGGGTGAGCGAAGAGTCCGTCAATCTATTCCGCGACTTGCTGCGGATCGACACGACCAATCCCCCCGGGAACGAGCGGCCGGCTGCCGAACGCCTGGCCCGCCTCTTCGAAGGCGCCGGCATCGAATACACCTTGATCGAGAGCGCACCGACGCGCGCCAACATCGTCGCCCGGTTGAAAGGCTCCGGCGATAAGGGTCCGCTGCTATTGAACGGCCACTTGGACGTGGTGCCTGCGGACGCCGAGCACTGGAGCCAGCCGCCCTTCGAAGCCAATATCGCCAACGGCTGCATCTGGGCGCGCGGCACCATCGACATGAAGAACATGGTGGCGATGAGCGCCATGACTTTGGTGCTGATGAAGCGCGCGGGAAAGGTGCCCGATCGCGATCTGATCTTTTGCGGAGTTGCGGACGAAGAAGCCGGCAGCGAGTTCGGCTCGCTTTTCCTGGTCGAAAAGCACCCGGAGCTGGTGCGCTCGGAGTTCGTGCTGAACGAAGTGGGCGGCCACACCCTGCACTTCGGCAACACTCGATTCTACCCGGTGCAGGTTTCCGAAAAGGGGATCTGTTGGTTCGAAGTACTCTCCGAAGGCGAGCCCGGCCACGGCTCCATGCCCCATCCGGACAACGCCGTCGTGAAACTCGCTCGCGCGGTCGCAAAGCTCGGTAAAGCGCGCTTGCCACAACACAACACCCATGTGGTCGAGCGCTTTCTGCGCACCCTGGCCGAGAGCGCGCCCTTCCCTCAGAACAAGGCCCTACCGCTACTGCTCGAGCCGCGTCTGGCCGGCACCCTGCTTGAGGTGCTCGCAAAACAAAACCCGGACCAAGCCCGGGGCATCGGGGCGATGCTGCGCAACACCGTGTCGCCCACGCTGCTCAGCGCGGGGCGCAAAGTCAACGTGATCCCATCCCAGGCCCGCGCGCAGATCGACGGCCGCACCATCCCCGGGCAGACCGTGAGTAGCTTCCTAGAAGAAGTACAGGACGTCGTAGGACCGGACGTGCGACTCAATGTCATGACCCAGCACGACGGCGTGACATTTCCGGACCGCACGCCGCTCTTCGATGCCATCACCAAGGTGATCGCGAGCCACGATCCCGAGGGGCAAGTCGTGCCCTATATGATCCCTGGCTTCACCGACGCCTTTGCCTACGCCCGGCTCGGCGCCACCGTCTATGGATTCTCACCCGTCAAGCTTCCGGCGGACCTGAACTTCACCCGCATGTATCACGGGCACAACGAGCGTATTCCCGTCGATGGCTACACTTGGGGTCAGCGCGTGCTTTTCGATCTGGTAGAAGGCTTCACGAGCCAGCAGAAATGAGCACGCGCACCATCACTCTGGACGACCGCACCTACGACTACCTGCTCGCCGTTAGCTCGCGAGAAAGCAAAGTGCTGGCTGCGCTGCGCGCGGAGACCGCTCAGCTGCCTTTGTCGCGCATGCAGATTTCCCCCGAGCAAGGGCAGTTCCTCCGGCTGCTCACCGAGATGCTGGGAGCCAAGAACGCTTTGGAGGTCGGCACCTTCACCGGCTACAGCGCCATCAGCGTCGCGCTTGCGCTACCGCCCGACGGCAAGCTCATCGCCTGCGACGTCAACAAAGAGTGGACGGACATCGCCAAGCGCTACTTCGAGCAGGCGGGCGTGGCCGAACGGGTCGAGCTGCGTCTGGCACCGGCCCTCGACACGCTCAACGCATTGCAGCAGCAGGGGCGAGCCGGAAGCTTCGACCTGGCCTTCATCGACGCGGACAAGGGCAACTACGCGGCCTATTACGAAGCGTGTCTATCGTTACTACGCCCCGGCGGCGTGATCGCCGTCGACAATGCTCTGTGGGGCGGCGATGTGGCGGATCCCGAAAACCAAGATCCGGACACGGTGGCCATTCGCGCGCTGAACGAGAGGATGGGCAAAGACGAACGGGTGAGCGTCAGCCTCGTGCCCATCGGCGATGGCGTGTACCTGGCGCGCAAGCGTTAGGAGCGAAGCGGCGCGGGTGCTTCGCAAGGTTCGATCGCGCTAGCTCGTGCGCGCTTGCGGGGGCAACGCCCAATCGATGACTTCCGAAAAGTAAACGCGGTTCGCGTCACTGATGTCTTTCCAATGCGCGCCCAGGAACTCATGAAAGAGCTGAAGCGCCGTCGCCGCAGGGCCGTGGTCGGAGATGGCAAACGGGCGCTCCATTTCCTGAGCCGCGTGCTCCAGTGCCCGGGCGCGTAGGAGCCCGGAGCGCGCCGGTCCAAACGCCGTGTTCTGGTACGCCACGGCCCCCGCCGCTTGCGGCACGACGCGTCCTAGTTGCCCGGGGTCCACAACGCTGTCGAGCACCACAAGCACGGCGCTGACGGAATAGTAGGCTCCCAGACCGGCATGCCGTATGACCACGGCGTCTGCGTGAGCGTCGAGCTCCGTGTGGGGCTTTTTGGAGGTGGACGCGAGCAATGCCCGCACCGCGTCCACGGTGCGCTGCTCGGCTTCGAGAGAAGCGGCAAAGCACTCACTGCGCGCTTTCTTCACGGCGTCCGCACCCGCCGCCCCGCGCAGGTGTTCCTCCAGGACAAGGAGCGCCGCCAGGGGGCCCCCTCGGCCACCTGGTGCAACCGCAGCGACCAGCGCGTGTCGCGCAACGAGCGCGCCAATGCGCAGCAAGCCGAAGTGCATCGCGTCCCCGAGGCGCGAGCGCCGCGCTGCACGTTCTAGAGCAAGCGGAGCGACTCCGCTGAGTTCTTCTTCTGCCGAGACCAGGGGCAGCGAGCGCAAGCGTGATAGTTTCATTTCGCGATGCCCTCTTCGAACCGCTGGCGGCCCCCGTCAAGGGTCGCGCGCTATTGTCTGTGCGTGTTGCTAGCTGCCTGCGCAGAGCCCAGCGACAAACAGCAGCCCGCGCCGGCGAAGGTCGTGGCACAGCAAGAGGCCCAGCCGTCCCAGCGCGCCGCGCCGAGGCCGCCGCCCGCGCTCGATCCCTTGGAGCCACGCAGGCCGCCAGCGCCCGTGGCAGAGCCCAAGAACTCAGCGCCTCCAGGGGCGTTTCCCGACGCAAGGCCCGACAAAGAACTGCAGTATTCCCGCACCGCCCAGGAGCGCGGCGTCTTGCCCTGCGAGGCGCCGGATCCGGGTTGGGGTGGCCACGAAGCCTTCGTCGCCATGCGCCCGCGGGGACAACTGCTCTGGCCCCGAGCAAAAAGCGTGGCGCGTGGTGGCGAGTTCGACTTGGTCGTGCATTTTCATGGACACCGGCCTGCGCGCAAAGAAGTGGTGCGCAGCGGCGAAGACTTGCCGCTGCTCGGGATCAGCCTGGGCATCGGCGCCGCGTACGCTCCGCCGTTTGTGGATCCAGCGCACTTCGCAAGCATCGTCGCGTCGGTGGAAAAACACGCTTCGGCGCGCTCCAAAACCAAGAAACGCCTGCGGCGCTTGGCCTTGATGGGCTGGAGCCGCGGCTACGAAGCCATCGCGCAGATCCTAGCGCAACCCCTGGGTGCCCAAGTCGACGCCGTGATCTTGCTCGATAGCCTGCACGCTTCTCGCGAACAAACGCGCAAGGCCCAGGCACTGGCGCCCTTCACCGAATTCGCCCGCCGCGCAGCCCGCGGCGCGACATTCTTCTACGTTAGCCATTCGGCCATCGACACCGCCGACTACGCCTCCACCACCGAGGCCACGCACTTCTTGATCCACGCGCTTGGCGGTCGTCCCACCCGCGTGTTCCGACGGGATCCGCTTGGTCTCGAGTTGCACGAGATGTACTCCAACGCGAACTTTCATGCGCGCGGCTACGCCGGCAATGGCAAGCTCGACCACTGCGCGCACTTCGGCGTGGTGCCATCGGTCATGCATGCCCTCGCTGCCCGTTGGAAACGCGCTGCGGAGCGAGACGGATCGGCTACTGCGCGATAGTATCGAGGTCGCGTCCCGCGAACCCCATCAAGAACAGCAGCGTGTCCAGGCGCTCGTGATGATTCAGGCTCATATGCGCCACTTCCTGGAGCTTCGGCTTGGCACGAAACGCGATGCCGAGCCCGGCAGTCTGCAGCATCAGCATGTCATTGGCGCCGTCGCCAATCGCAACGGTCTGTTCCAGTCGCACCTTGTAGACCTTGGCCATGTCCTTCAACACTTGCGCCTTGCGCTCACCGTCCACCACCGCGCCCTGCACCCGACCGGTGATCACACCGTTCTGCACTTCCAGCTCGTTCGAGAACGCAAAATCAAGTCCGTGACGAGTCTTGAGTGCCTCCACGAAGAAGTCGAATCCGCCGCTGACCAGCCCAACGCGAAAGCCCAAACGTTTCAAGATCTTGACAAAGCGATCTGCGCCCGGAGTGAGCTCTACTTGTTCCGACAGCTTCTTGGCTTTGTCGAAGCTCAGCCCCTCCAGCAGTTTGACTCGCTCCGCCAAAGCAGCCTTGAAGTCCAATTCCCCGCGCATGGCGCGCGCGGTGATCTCGGCAACACGGTCCTTCACTCCGGCGAGGGCGGCCAGCTCGTCGATGAACTCCCCCTTCACGAACGTGGAGTCGACGTCCATGCACACCAAGCGCTTGTTGCGGCGGAAGATGTCGTCGCGTTGCACTGCCAAGTCCGCGCCCAGGGAGACTCCCAACTCCAGCAACATGCGGCGCAATGCGGAGAGCTCAGCGTCATTAACATCCACGGCGTCGCCGAGATCGGCGATCAGTTCCAGACCGGTCAAGCCCTCGTCACTGAGCGAGCGGATCTCCGTGATGTTCATGGAACGCTCGGCCATCTCGCGCGTGATGCTCGCGACCGCCGCGCCGTCCGCCAGGTTGCCCAGCACCGTCACGCACAATCCAGGCACGACACTGGCGGGGCGTGTGATCTGCGCGGGCTCGAATTTGCTGACCTCTAGCCGCAAGCCAAGCTCACTGGCCGAGAACAGCACTTGGCGCAAAGCGTTCGAATTCGGCGGAATGTCCACAATGGCGCTGAGCGTGAGGTAGCCGTGCAGCACGCTCTGCCCGATGTTGACCAGCTGGGCGTTTTCCTCGGCAATGATCTGAGCCAAGCGTGCGGTCACCCCGGGCCGGTCCACGCCGGCGACGTGGATGACGATGCGATTTGGGTGCGAGGAAGGGGCCATCTGGCTGCCTCTTTAGCGTGGAAGGTCGACTATGTGAAAGGGCTCAAACACCCCTGCGGGTAACTTTGCCGCGGAGTCTACTCGTCGACTGGGCTATTCTCCAGCGCAGCGCGTGACGATAATCCTCTACGATTTCGAAGGTCAGCTGGATCTGGCCACCCTGGAGCGCCCCCCCGTGTGCGCCCTGCGCGCGCTGCGCGTCAGCGGATTCCTGCTCACCCGCGAGGGCTGGGCGCTCACACCGCACGAACAGCGGCTCAAGCTGTGTCTGGCCGGGAGCCAGCCCGAAGTCGATGTTGCATCCGTCAGCGCCGCCCTCAAGTACACCTCGCCGCGCGAGCTCAAGATGTTCTCGCGCCTGAACGAACCCGCCAAGGACGTCGTTCCGGAGGCCGTGCAAGGCGCTCTGGGCCCGGGGCGTAGCGTGCCAGTGCCGGTATGGGCTGGGCTGCGTCCCCTGGACCGCCACGTGCTTGCCATGCTCGGCTCCAACACGCGACTTTTGTGGCGCGCATTGGACGAGATGGGGGCCAGCATTCAAACCGCGAGCGGCCACCCAGCACACGTCAGCTGGACCGGTGAGGTCGCCCACGTCGAAGTGCATATGCGCGTCGAAGCCGCCCGCAAGCTGCTGTCAATGAGTCTGCACAGCGGCCACGCGCTGGTGCTTGCACGCGCCAGTGGGATCCGGGCCGCACGTCGCGCTGCAGAGCTGATGGACCTGCACGCCCATGTCATCACGGGCCCGGTCGAATTGGGTTTTCGCACGGACTACGACTCGCTCCCTGCATGCGTCTTGTGCCAGGCGCATGTCAGCGCCGTGGACGGGGAGTTCTTTCCCGCGGGCTCGCTGCTCGCGGCTGTTGCGGCAGCGGCGGCGTTGGCGGATTTGGTACGCGAGACTGATCCTGCGGCGGTCATCCAAAAGGGCCGGATCGTGAAGGGGCCGTGGTTGGTCGGCGACGACGAAGACGAAACCACCATCGGCATGTGAGCGCGAAATTCGCGCGACGTCGGGTTTCCCTTGCGAAACTGCGCGCTGCGACTACACGTACATGACCTAAGTCATGAACAAGCTCAGCCTACTTGCCTCCATTTTCTTCGTTTTCTCAAGCGCCTGCGGCAGCAGCGGCAATAGTGGAGGCGGGGGCGCAGCTGCTGGCAGCGGCGGAAGCGGCGGCACCCGCGCCACGGGCGGCACCCGCGGGGGCGCGGCCGCCGCCCCCGGCCGCGGCTTTGACCAGCAGCGGCACGCCGATATGGTGCGCCGCCGCCAGCATGTCATCGTCC
>CALMUT010000006.1 GCA_937872925.1 uncultured Myxococcales bacterium
CCATCTCCGCGAGCGCTCCGCGCCGCTCCCATCTCCGCGAGCGCTCCGCGCCGCTCCCATCTCCGCCGCGTGGCTCAGTTCGGACCACTTTCGTCGCTCGGCGTCTCCCCCTCTCGCTCCTCCACCGGCGGTGCGGGCTCGGGCTCGCGCTCGGAGGCGGCAGCCCCGGCGAAGACCGACCAGCGCGCGCCCCGCAACGGCGTCTGTCCGACGATCTGCATCACGACCGCGCGCATGCCCCCCGGTTCCACGGGACGCACTTCTCGTACCAGCGGCAGCAGCGCCAGAGTTGCGAGCAGGCGCAAGAGCCCGCTGGCGACGAACACCAACTGCAACCCCGAAATCAAGGGTAGCCCCAGAGATTCCAACTCCGCGTGATCGGGAAGCACGGTCGCCAAGAGCCCGCCTGCGCTGGCGCCGACGAACAGCCCCGCATTGGTCACCGTGTTGTAGTACGCGACACAGCGCGCGCGTTTCTCTGGCGTCACCGTGTCGAAGAGAAAGTTCGCAACCGCGAGATGGAAGCCGCCCCAAAGCAATCCGGCCACGGCTTGCAGCACGAGTACCGCGGGCAGGTCCGTGGCAAAGACCCACAGGATGGGCAAGATCGGCAGCGTGAAGCCGGTGATCTTGAGCACGCGACGGTTTCCAAAGCGGTCCCCAACCCGTCCCCAGGCCTGCATCATCACAGCCTGGGCAGCGATGAAGGTGACTGAAGCCAGAGTGAACTCTGCGTAGCCGAACCCGAGATCCCGCAGCATGAAGGGCGTGAAAAAGGGACTCGCCACATGGGTCGCCGCCAAAAATAGCGCGACGTAAATGGTGAAGCGACCGAAGTTGGCTCGCGGCGATCGATACAAGAACTGCCGAAAAGTGAAGGCAGCGCTGGCCGGTGGCCGCTGATACGGCGGCTCGTACATCGCGTGGATTTCACGAGCCGAAGCCAAGCGTGCCAAGGCGGCGACGACGAAGATGATCAGAAACCCGAATGCCTCCAGCGACAGGCCGCGAAACAAGGCAAGCAAGCCGCCGGCCGCGAGGGCACAGCTGAACTCCACCGCGGTGCGCACGCGGTTGCGTCGACCGAAAAACGCGCCCCGCTGCCACGGCGGCACCAACTCAGCGATCCAGGAGTTCCACGCGGGCACGACCAGACCCGCGCACACGTGGTAGCCCAGCGCGAGCGCTAGCAGCCACAGCGCGGGTCGCTCCGGCGCAACCCAGGGCAGTGCGGCGATGGGCAGGAGCCAGAGTCCTTGCAGCACCGCCGGGACAACGCTGAGGCCGCGGCGGCTCTTGGTCTGATCGAGGGCGCGCGCCGAAATCAATTGCGCGACTGCGCCCAGCAGCAGCGGCGCCGACGCGAGCATGGCAACGAGCAAGTTGCCTGCGCCCAAGAAGATGGCGAAGGGCACCAAGTACATTTCCCCGGCGCCGAGGGTCACGGCATGCGCAGCGCCATCACGCACCGAGCGCGTCAGGCTTTCTTGGCGTTGTTCCGATCGCATGGCGGGCGGGACAGAAGCCACCTTGTGCGAGCGCTGTCAAGTTGACCACAGCCGCGTTTCATCGCAGATCCGGCGGAGATCCAGCGTTTCGACGGCGACGTGGTACGTCCATCAGCCATGCGTATCCTTCTCCAGCACCGCAGTCGCTACGGCTACCCAACGCCCGCGCTGCTTGGCCCACAGTTGGTGCGCCTACGACCCGCTGCGCATGCCAAGGCACGTATCGAAACCTATGGCCTGAATGTAGCGCCGGAGACCCAGTTGCGTTGGCAACACGATGCCAACGGCAACCAGATCGCCCGACTGGTGTTCCCAAAAGGCCTACGTGTGGACGCCCTTGAGCTCGTGGTGGAGATGGCCATCGACGTGCGTCCCCTCAACCCCTTCGACTTCTTCGTCGACGAACGCTGCGACACGTTGCCCTTCCAATACCCGCCGGAGGTGCGCGCGGAGCTGGCGCCCTTCCTTGCCCTCGAAGATCCGGCGTACGGAACAGGCACGCGTTTTGAACAGTTGCTCGCGACGTTGCCCAAGGCCGGCCCCACCGTGCCGGCGCTGGTAGACATCAATCAACGCGTCAACGCCACGGTGGGCTACATCATTCGGGAAGAGTCCGGCATCTACACGCCCGAAGAAACACTGCAAAACGGTCGCGGCAGTTGTCGGGATTCGGCGGTGCTACTCGTAGCGCTGCTGCGCCGCCTGGGCATGGCCGCGCGCTTCGCCAGTGGCTACCTGGTGCAACTGGCAGACGAGGGCATGTTGCCCGACGAACCCCGCGGCATGAACCGGGACGTTGCGGACCTGCACGCCTGGGCGGAAGTGTATCTGGTGGGCGCGGGCTGGATCGGCCTGGATGGCACCAGCGGGCTGCTGTGCGGCGAAGGACACATCCCGCTCTGCTGCGCGGCGAGCCCCGCAATGGCCGCCCCGCTAGAAGGCACGGCAGATCAGGTTGCCAGCGACGTTAGCTTTGCCCTCACGGTGCAACGCCTGGGCCACGAGCCGCGCCCGACGACGCCGTACACCGAAGAAGTGTGGCAGGAGCTCTTGGCAGCAAGCGACCGCGCCGACGCGAGCCTGATCCAGTCCGGGCTTTCGCTCACCGTGGGCGGCGAGCCGACCTTCAACTCGCGAGAGCACGCGGAATTGCCCGAGTGGCGCGGCGAAGCCCTGGGTGACACCAAGTGGGAACAGGGTGTGATGCTCGCCAAAGAGCTGCGCGCACGCCTGGCGCCCACGGCGCTGTTCTTGGAGCGTCAGGGCAAGTGGTACCCCGGTGAAAGCTTGCCGCGCTGGGCGCTGGACTTAGTGTGGCGCAGTGACGGACAGGCGGTGTGGCCCGCGCGTGAATTGCGCGCGCCGAAGAACGCGGAGGACGTCAAGCGCTTCGCGACGCTTCTGGCCGAGAAACTTGGACTCTCGCCGGGCTTGTTGCCCACCTACGAAGATCCGTGGCGCTTCTTGCAAGACGAAGCCAAGCTGCCCGTCGAAGTCGATCCGCTGAAAGCAGATCTCGACGCGCCGGAAGAGCGCAAGCGCCTTGCGAAGGTGCTGAGCGGCGGCCTCGGTGCGATCGCGGGATGGGTGCTGCCGCTGGCCAAACTGGAAGGCACCTGGAGCACGTCCCAGTGGCGCCTGCGTCGCGAGCACGTCTTCTTGCTGCAAGGCGACAGCCCACTGGGCCTGCGACTCCCCCTGTCTTCGCTGTCGAGCGCCGACGTGTATCAGCCGCAACCCAAAGAAGCGAAGGTCGAACCCCGGGATCCGCGGCGCCCTAAGGAAGACGACGAAGAGGCGACGGAAATACGCACCGCGCTGACGGTCGCGGCCGTCGAGGACGCCGTGCAAGTCTTTGTGCCGCCCTTGGAAAGCGCTGCGGATTTCTTTGAGCTGATCGCCGTGATCGACGGCGTGCGCTCCGAGACCGGCATCGAGGCGCGGCTCGCAGGTTATCCGCCGCCATCGAGCCCGGACGTCGAGCGTTTCAGCGTGACGCCGGATCCCGGGGTGCTTGAAGTGAATCTGCCGCCGACGGCCAGCGGCCGCGAGTTTTCCGAGCTGATGGGCCGCGTATTCGACGCAGCGCTGCATTCGGGACTGCACTCGGAAAAGTACCTGCTCGACGGGCGCATGTCCGGCAGTGGGGGCGGCAACCACGTGACTCTGGGTGGGCCCACGCCTGAGCAAAGCCCGTTCTTGGTACGACCGGATTTGCTCGCGAGTTTGATCACATTTGCGCAGCACCATCCCTCCCTTTCGTATTTGTTTTCTGGACTCTTCGTTGGGCCAACGTCCCAGGCGCCGCGGGTAGACGAAGCCCGCCACGACGCGCTGTCCGAGCTCGAAATCGCTCTCGCGCGGGCGTTCGACAAGGAGGAGGACGACCCCCTGTGGCTCTCGGACTTCTTGTTCCGCAATCTGCTGGTGGACTTGTCCGGCAACACGCACCGCTCCGAAATCTGCATCGACAAGCTCTTCGACCCCGGCACGCCCCATGGACGCCAAGGCCTGGTAGAGCTGCGCGCCTTCGAGATGCCGCCCCATCCGCGCATGGCCGCTGCGCAAGTCATGCTCATGCGCGCCCTGGTGGCCGCCTTTGCGGTCGAGCCCTATCGGGACCCCCTGGTACGCTGGGGCCAGCGCCTGCACGATCGTTTTCTGCTGCCGCATTATCTGTGGCAGGACTTCCGCGACGTCCTTTCCTTCTTGAAGACCCGCGGCCTGTCACTGCCGGAAGAAGCCTACCGACCGTTCTTGGAGCTGCGCTGTCCCGTTGCGGGGCGCGTGGAGGCTGACGGCGTGGTGATCGAAGTGCGCAACGCCCTCGAGCCTTGGCCGGTGCTCGGAGAGGTTGCGTCGCAAACGGGCACGTCACGCTTCGTCGACTCCTCCGTGGAGCGCGTCGAAGTCCGCGTGCGTGGTCTGACCGAAGGGCGACACCAGCTCACGGTCAATCGCTGCGCGCTGCCGCTGCACTGCACTGGGACCGCGGGAGAAAGCGTGGCCGGCGTGCGTTTTCGAGCCTGGGCGCCGCCGCAGAGCTTGCAACCCCATCTGGGCATCCACCACCCCCTGCGCGTGGAGGTCATCGACACTTGGGGACGGCGCAGCGTGCTGGCGGCGTCCTATCACGTATGGCACCCCGAGGGCCGTGCCTTTGCCAGCGAGCCCCTCACCCGTTTCGAAGCGGGAGCCCGGCGCGCGCAGCGTTTCACCGCGGACGGGCTGTCACCTTGGCCCGTCGAAGTGATCCCAACGACGCCGCATCCGGAAGCGCCGATGACGCTTGATCTGCGGCGCTACCCCGTCGATCACCCCATGCCTGAGCCGGACGAAGACGAGGACGAAGACGGCGCGGCGGAGCGTGCGGCCGGTGACTGACGCCTGGCTGAACGCGCTGCGCGATCACGACGAACGGGTGGGGAAACTCGACGCAGAGATTTGGATCGGTGGCGAGCCGACGTTTTCCAGACGCGACAGCATCGAAGCGTGCTGGACCATCGCTGCTGTAGGCGGCGACAAAGAGGAGCGGGCCCGCGCGCTGATTCTGGAACTTGCGCCGCGCTTGGCAAGTCGCTTCGAGCTGGGGCGCGCCCCCGGCCGTAGCTATCCCGGTGAAAACGAACCGCGCTTTGCGTACGGCATGCAATGGGCGCGCGAAGACTCGATCGGTGCCGCACGGCAAAAGGCGCGCCGCAACGGGGGCACCAAGCCCGTGGATGCCAAGCGCTTGGAGCAAGAGCGCAAAGTGCCCGAGCCGGAGCGCAACGTCGCGTGGATGACCGTCACGCCGGACCCTGGCGTGGTGGAAGTCAATCTGGCGCCGTGCCCCAACATCGAGAACTTCTGGCACACCATGCGCGCGACCTACGCCGCGGCGGAGCAGGTCGGACTGTCTCCGTTTCGCTATTTGTTCCACGGCCGCGTCGTGGATTCCGGTGGTGGCGGCCAGCTGAGTTTCGGCGGCCCGACGCCGGAACAAAGCCCGTTCTTCGTCGTGCCCTGGCTGTTGCCCGGACTGGTGCGCTACCTGAACCACCATCCGAGCCTTTCGTATTGGTTCGCCCCAGAGTGCGTCGGCAGCGCCGGGCAAGGACCCCGACCGGATGAAGGCGTGCGGGAACTGTTCAGCGAGCTCGGAGTCGCCCTGGACGTGTTGCGCGCCCGCGAAGACCAGTTCTCGAAGTCCGAGTTGATGGCGAGCCTGGGGCCCCTCTTGGTGGACTGCTCGGGCAACTCCCACCGCGCCGAGCTCAACGTGGAAAAGCTCTGGGACCCCGACCACCCGCGCAACGGCCTGCTCGGAGTCGCGGAGCTGCGCGCGCTGCGCATGCCACGCACGCCCGAGCACGCCACGGCCGTTGCGGTGCTGTTCCGCGCTGTGCTGGCGCGCATTGCGGCGAGCCGATTCGACGCGCCGCTGCGAGAGCATGGGGCCGAGTTGCACGACCGCTACGCGTTGCCGTCGGTGCTGCTTGAAGACTTGGATGCTGTGCTACGTGACTTGCACGCACACAACTTCGGCCTGGACGCATCCATCGAAGCGCTCTTGCGCGAGCCTCGCGCCGTGGTTGGAAGCTGGGACATCGGCGCTGCAAAGCTGCGACTGGTACGAGGCATGGAGTTCTGGCCGCTGTTGGGCGACGTCGCATCTCAAGAAGGCAGCACTGCGCGCAGCGTCGACGCGAGCACGAGCTGCGTCGAAGTATCCGTCGATGCTGGAGAGGTCTGGGCCAACGGGCACGCCCTGCCCCTACACCCCCTAGGCAAGCAGCGCGTGGGTGGCGTGCGCTTCCGCTCCTATGTGCCCGCGCGGGGACTACATCCGGGGCTGGCCGCCAGTGAGCCCCTGCAGCTTGAGTGGCGAGTTGGAAAGGACAGGGTCGCCATCGCGTGGCACGCCTGGATCCCCGGAGGCGGCAGCTACGACGGACTGCCGAAAGACGCCGCCGACGCCGAGGCGCGCCGGGAGCAGCGCTTGATCCTTGAGCGCAGGGCGCCCTCGCCGGACCCAGCGAAAGCGCGCGACTCAACTGTAGACGCCGCGACCCCCTGGGTGCTCGACCTGCGCCGCCTGCCCCCCGCGCCAGGCTGAGGCTGCGTCGTGCGAGAGAGGCCGAACCCCATGGCCCAGGTCGAGAGGAGCGGCCCTAGGCCGCAGAAAGGCACGCGACCAAAAAACCAGGGCGCATACGGTGGCAAGCCCGCTAGATTCTCCGCATGCCGAATCTGATGGCGATGTCTTTCGAGGGCGAGCTCGGTCCGTCTTTCGAACTCAACTGCCTGGCCCCCGGGCGAAAGCCGCCAGACGGATGGGGCATCGCGTACTACCCGGGAGGCGAACCGGCCGCCTGCGTGCTGAAGGAGCCCGCACCGCAACACGGCAGTATCAAAAGCGAATTGGTCAGCGCCTGGAAGCACGTCGCGGCGCGACAGTTCTTGCTCCACATCCGCCACGCCATGTGGGGCCGACCGACCGACGCCAATACGCAACCCTTCACCCGTAGCTATGCTGGCCGGGACTGGCTTTTTGCACACAGCGGCAGCTTGGCCAAGCGACCGGAAGCACGGCAAAGCGCGCGCTTCGAAGCTGTCGGCGCAACGGATACGGAAGTCGTATTTTGCGAATTGCTCGAGCGCATCGCAGAGCGCGGCTGGCGCGGGCTGGGCGACGCAGATTTTCAGGAGCTCTCGCGCTGGCTCGACGGCTTCGGTGAATTGGGCGACATGGCCTGCGCACTGATGGACGGAACGGATCTGTGTGTTTACGCCGGTCGGGACCCGAAGACTGCCATGTATGTCACCGACATCGTGCCGCCGTTCCAGCAAGTGATCCTGAGCGACGACGACCTAGCCGTGGACCTCACGCGGCGCGGCGCCAAAAGCCAGCGCGGCATGTTGGTATCTTCGAATCCGTTGACGGAGACGTCGGATCTCAAGCTGAGTTGGCGGCGGCTTGCGGCGGGCGAGCTACTGGTCATCCGCGGAGGCGCCCTGCGCGCCAGCTTGACGCCCACGGACAACGCGCCGCCAGTCGTGCAACGTTTCAAGGCCCAGCTCCCCTCCCGAGCCGAGCCCAAGCGTTTGAAGATCCGACATCGCTCCGCGTACTCCTACAACAACCCCATCGAACGCAGCTCGCATTTGATGCGCTTGGAGCCTGTGCAAGACCGTCTGCAGCGCCTGGTTGAGTTCGAGCTGAGCGTGAGCGTGGAAGGACAAGAGCGGCGCTACGAAGATGTCTTCGGCAATCAGGCCCGCCGACGCATCATCGAGACGCCGTTCACGGATTTGGTGATCGAAGCCAACTCCGTCGTGGACCTCTTGGATACGGATCCCCTGAGCTTCCGCCCCTTTCACCAGAGCTCTGCCATCCCACTGGTGTGGATGCCGTGGCAGCGTCAGGTACTCAGTCCGTATTTGTTGCCGCCCGAACTTCCCGAGACGGAGTTGGCAGAGTTGGCGGAGTACGCCATGGGTTTCGCAGACCGTAACGACTACGACTTGATCGAAACGCTGCTGGACATCAACTCCACGATCTTCCGCGAGTACGAATACAAGCAGGGCGCCACCAAGCTCTCGACCACGGCCTTCGAGGTGTATACGAATCGCTACGGCGTCTGCCAAGACTTCACTAATCTGTTCATCTGCTTGGCGCGGCTACTGGGCGTGCCTGCGCGCTACGTCTGCGGCTACATTTACACCGGCCCAAAGAACGAGAACCAGGTGCAGAGCGAGGCCAGCCACGCCTGGACTCAAGTGTACTTGCCGGAAGTCGGCTGGAAGGGTTTTGACCCAACCAACGGCATCGTGACGCAAACGGATCACGTGCGCCTCGCGGTCGGTCGCAACTATGTCGACGCCACACCGACGTCGGGCACAATCTACATGGGCGGCGGGATTGAAACGCTGACTGCAGATGTGCGCGTAGAAGTCGTGGGTTAGCGGCGCCGAGTCGACCCAGCTGGCTTTCCGACGACCGGCGCGCCCCCCGGGCGCGGGCGCCAGTTCTTGCTAGGTTGTGCACACGCCACCCCTCGAAGGATTTGGGGGCCGGTTTGCCGACCGAGGAGTTCATGCTGAGCGTTCTGATTGCGTTTTTCGTGCTGGCGATTGTTTTTTCGTTTCTGTGCTCGCTTTGGGAAGCCGTGCTGCTGTCGGTCACACCCAGCTACGCGCAGGTCAAGGTATCCGAGGGTTCGAACTTGGGGCGCCATCTGAATCGCTTCAAGGCGAACATCGATCGTCCCCTAGCTGCGATCCTCACCCTCAATACCATTGCGCATACCGCAGGAGCCATTGGTGTCGGAGAGCAGGCGACGTTGATTTGGTCGGACACGCATCCCATGATCACATCCGTCGCCGTTCCTGTTTCGATGACGTTGGGCATTCTGATCCTATCTGAGATCATTCCCAAGACCTTGGGCGCGGTCTACTGGCGCGAGCTGGCGCCCTTCACCGTGTCCGCGCTACGTGTGCTGCTGTACGTGATGGCGCCCTTGGTGTGGCTGAGCCAACTCGTGACCAATCTGCTGAAGAAGGACGCATCGATGACAGTCTTTTCCCGCAGCGACTTCCTAGCCATGGCAACCATTGGCGAGCAAGAAGGAGTGATCGAGCGCAGCGAGACGGAGGTCATCCGGAACCTGCTCCGGTTCCGAAGCATCAAGGCGCGCCACGTGATGACCCCGCGGACGGTAGTGCACGTTGCGCCCGTCGACGAGTCCCTAGCCACCTTCCACCAAGAGAATCCCGACCTGCGCTTCTCCAGGATCCCGCTCTACGAAGAGGGCAAGGATCACATCGTCGGCTACGTTATGAAGAACGACGTGCTGGTATCCATTGTGGATGGGCGCGGGACGCAGCCCCTGCGCAGCCTCATTCGCGAGATGCTGGTCGTGCCCCAGAGCTTCGCCATCCCAGAGCTTTTCCGACAGTTTCTGGCCAAGCGCGAGCAGATCGCCCTGGTGGTCGACGAGTTTGGGGGAATGGCGGGCATCGTGACGATGGAGGACCTGATCGAGACCTTGCTGGGCATGGAAATCGTGGACGAGTCCGACGCCACCGCCGACATGCAGCTGCTGGCCCGGCAAATCTGGGAAAAACGGGCGCGCGAGCTGGGTATCGTGTCGGCCGGGGATCTGAAGGACCAGAAGTCCTAAGCCAGAGTTCCGCACGGCGCCGTAGTTGGACTATGCATCGCCCATGGCGGATGCAGAGGTTGGGGCCCCCAGCGACAGTGGTGGAGACAGTGGCAGCGGCGGAGGTAGCGGCGATTCGCAGAAGTTCATCGACCGCGCGCTCGGCTGGGTAGAACGCGTCGGCAACAAGCTGCCCGACCCAGCGCTGCTCTTCGTGATCGCGCTGCTCGTCACCTGGATCATTTCCGCACTGCTCTCGGGCTATGCCTTCGAGGTGCCGTCCAAGGATGGACTGAAGGCCAGCGCGGTGGTCAACCAACTCTCGGGACCGGCGCTCACCAAGTTCCTCGCGGACATGGTCAAGACGTTCACGGGCTTCCATCCCTTGGGCGTGGTGCTCGTGGCGCTCTTGGGCGTTGGCGTAGCGGAGCAAAGCGGCTTCATCAATGCCGCTCTCAAGCGCTTGCTCGCAGTCACACCGAAGAAGCTCCTGACGCCAATGCTCGTGCTGGTCGCAATCTTGAGTCACACCGCGGCGGACGCCGGCTACGTGCTCGTGATCCCCCTGGGCGGCGTGATCTTCGCGGCGGCCGGACGTCACCCCTTGGCTGGCATTGCTGCGGCCTTTGCGGGCGTGTCCGGTGGATTCAGTGCCAACCCGATCCCTTCGGGGCTCGATCCACTGTTGCAAGGGTTGACCCAAGAGGGCGCGCAGATCTTGGACCCCACCCGCGAAGTGAACCCGCTGTGCAACTGGGGCTTCACCGCAGCGTCCACGCTGCTCATCATCGGCCTGGGTTGGTACATCACCGACAAAGTCGTCGAGCCGCGCTTGGCCAAGACCAAGATCGACGGCGATCCCGAAGACATGCCGAAGATGGAAGCGATGACCCCCGAAGAACGCCGCGGGCTGTTCTGGGGCGGCATGGCGTTTTTAGGCGGGATTTTGACACTGGTCGCTCTCAGCTGGTCCAAGACTTCGCCGCTGCGCTCACCCAGCGGCGAGCTCACGGCATTCGCAGCGCCGTTGATGCAATCCATCGTGCCGCTGATCTTCTTGCTCTTCTTGCTGCCCGGCCTGGTGCACGGCTTCGTATCGGGCACTTTCAAGACACACCGCGACGCCATCGCGGGCATGAGCAAGACCATGGCCACGATGGGTTACTACATCGTGATGGCGTTCTTCGCTGCGCTGTTCATTTATGCGTTCAACAACAGTAAGCTTGGCGCGCTGCTCGCGGTGAAGGGCGCCGAAGTGCTCAAGTCTATGGCGCTGCCCGGCCCTGTCACCGTGGTCGGCATCATCTTGCTCTGCGCCGTCGTCAACTTGGTGATCGGCTCCGCATCCGCGAAGTGGGCGCTGCTTGCCCCCATCTTCGTTCCCATGTTGATGCAGCTCGGCATCTCGCCAGAGTTGACTCAAGCCGCCTACCGCGTCGGCGACTCCACGACGAACATCATCACGCCGCTGATGCCCTACTTCCCCCTCGTGGTGGCCTTCGGTCAGCGCTACGTCAAAGGCACCGGCATCGGCACGCTCACCTCCTTGATGCTGCCCTTCAGTGTCACGTTCCTGGTCGTCTGGACGCTGTTCTTGCTCGCGTTCTGGGGCCTCGGACTGCCCTTGGGCATCGCGGCGCCGTACGGATATCCGTAGGGCGGACGCAGCGCGGAAAAACGTGAAGCCGCGTCGGCGTGCCTATAGCCGTAGACGATACTGGTACGCCGCCGCGTGTTCCGGCAGAAACGCGATCTTTTCCACGACCGCGCGCAGACACGCCTCAGCTTTTGCGTCGCGCGCGCCCGGCTGCATCGGCACCACTTCGATGCGCCCCACGGCGCCGTCCTTTGCCACCGTCCAAGTCAGCACTACGGTGCCCGTCGCGGCCTTCGGATAGCAGCCACGCAGCGCAGCTTCGCGCTCTTTGATCTGCGCGCTGCCAGACGGCGGTGGGGGCGGAGGTTCGGGCGGGGGCGGCAGCATCTTCGAACGACAGCGCCCGCCGAGCTCGACGCATTCGAAGTTGGGCCGGAGCACCACCGGCGGGATCGTATGGGGCGGGCATTGCAGGAATGCCGGATCCATGACGGCGGCAGGACAGCTCGTGCCATCACTACACACGTTCTTTGGGCTGTAGCTTGCAAGCTGTCCCTTCAAGTCCGCGCGTTCGGACTGAACCACGGTCCACGCGCCACCCGCCCCGGGCACAATCCGCACGCAGCCTTGCCATGCGAGGCACGCTTGCGCGGGTAAGCACTTGCTGTTCGACGGCGCAGACGACGCGGCGCTTGCCGCGACGGCGGCGGAACCTTGCGTGCTCGGCGACGCGTGCGCGCGATCTGGCGGCGAGCGGGAGCAGGAAAGCGCCAGCAGCGCGACGAAATATGCAATCCGAATTGCTCCAGCCACGTGCTCAGTCTAACAGCTCTGACACGCAGCCAAGCCACTAGGCCAGCACGGTTATCTCGGGCCGCAGCAGCCTGCCCAGGTCCCTCAGGCGCAACGAAACCCGCTAAACGCCCCTTGCGCGGGTATAGTCCGAGAACCGTGAGTTTCCGTGCTGCTTAAAGTCCTCGCCATCGCGTTTGTGCTCTTGATCGCAGGCAAGCTGTTGTTCAAGCCGCAGCTGCGCGCTTTCGGCAAGTGGTTCGACGGTCTGGTCAACGCCGTGTTGATCGCCCTCGCCGTCTCGAGCGCGCTGCAGCTCATCGTCTACTGCGCCAACCGCTAGCGCCGAGGCGGCGAAGCCGGTCGGATTGCGCCAATCTCGGGTTTCTCTTTGGCGCGATCCGATCGCCGGCCAGCGAAAGCCCACGAACCTCAGCGCAACCTCTCGACTTCAACTTGCCGACCGGTGCGGCGCTGCGCCAAGCTCAGGGAAGAAACAAACGGCCCAACGCATATGATTCCTTGGGCGTGGTTTCCACCACCGTCTGCATCCTAGGAGTCCCCCTTGAGTCGAACCGTCTTGCGCATGTTTTCCCTCGCCGCGTGTGCTTTCGTCGTTGCGCTACTCTCGCAATCCCAAGCGCAATCGAAGGCGCCGGCCTGTCCGGACGGCAAAGTCCGCGTGCTGAACAAGTGCTTCGATCCCTGCCCGGAGGGCAGCGCTCACGACAGCCACGGCAAGTGCTCGCTCTGCGCTGACGGCTACGACAAGAACCCGAAGACCGGCGCTTGCGAAAGGCCCCCCTCATGCCCGCCGGGCAAGGTCCGCGTGATCAACAAGTGCTTCGACCAGTGCCCGGAGGGCAGCGCTCACGACAGCCACGGCAAGTGCTCGCTCTGCGCTGACGGCTACGACAAGAACCCAAAGACCGGCGCTTGCGAAAAGCCCCCCTCATGCCCACCGGGCAAGGTCCTCGTTATCAACAAATGTTTCGACCAGTGCCCGGAGGGCAGCGCTCACGACAGCCACGGCAGGTGCTCGCTGTGCGCTGACGGCTACCAAAAGAACCCAAAGACCGGCGCTTGCGAAAAGCCCCCCTCATGCCCACCGGGCAAGG
>CALMUT010000007.1 GCA_937872925.1 uncultured Myxococcales bacterium
ATCGATCACACTAGCCTTTATCCGTTACGACCGGCCCGACTTCCGAGCGAGGGTGGGGCGGTTCCCGGGGATCCGCTAGCCGTCGAGCAGTAGTTCGTGCAGACGCTCGGCCACTATGTCGACCGAATACGGTTTGCCGATGTATCCGGCGACCGCGGGGTGCCGCAAGAGCACCTCGGGCACATCGTCCTCAGCGAGTCCGCTCGTCAACAGCACTCGGGTGGAGAGCCCCGTTTCTTCGAGATAGTCGAGGAGTTCGTGACTAGATTCCCCGGACAAGTTGACGTCCAGCACGATCACACCCACGGGCGCGTCCGCCAGGTGTCTGCGCGCGGCTGTCAGGTCCGTTGCAGCGAAGGTGTCGAAGCCGTGAGACTCCAGCAGCTGCGCAGTCAACCTCGCCAAGCGAGCTTCATCATCGCAAATCAAGATTCTTGCAGGACGGCTCGCCGCAGATCGGCGGTGCTCTGGCATGTGCGGACGCGTCTCGGTCGACATATCCCCTCTCTCAACCGGTAGCGTAGCGAAGTTTCGTGGTCCGGACCAGGCTACGCAAGAAAACCTGCCTAGGGGCGGAAATGCCGCGCCAATGACAAACCCAGGGCTGTCACCCCCATCAGCATGAGTAGCGCCGCGAGCCACGTGGCGCGCAAAGGCCCCAAGGTCAGCACCTCGCCGGAGGAACCGGCGTAAGTTTGATCCACGACTGTGAGCACGATGCTGGCACAGAGCAGCACGATCCCAGGCGCCAACCGCCGCCCGAGTCCTGCTTCTGGCTTCGGCGCAGCCTGCTGCGCGCCTGGCATCGACCAGCGTGGGGGCTCCGACGCGCCGCCCACCGGTGGTACAGACCAGCGCGGATTACTCGGCGGTTCCGGCGGTGGCGACCAATGCGGCGCGCTCGCTGGCCCGTCGACACGCACCGCCGCGTGGGCGGTACCGCTGGCTGACCTGGCAACTGGACTGCTCACGGCCGCCTGGGTGCCGCTCACGCTGCGCGAGCGAGGCACTCCGGTGAGGGCATCGTCCAAAGGGGGTTCGAGGCCAGAACCCGACGGCATCGCCAAGCGCGCGGCGGGCTGGTTGACGCCGCCCTGGGAAGCGGGCGGACCCGATCCAGATCCGCCAGCGCCGCCAGCCATCGTCGGAATGGGCCAATTGGGAGCGCTGTTGGACGAACGCTGCGCCGGACGCTCCCCGGGCGCCAAATCCAACGCCAAGTTCACGTTCGGTGCGCTATCGTCCAGATCCAATTCGCCCGTGACGGCGGGCATGACGGCACCCGACGAGGTGCGCCGGCGACTAGCGGGCGGCGGCTCCCCCAACTCCAACTCGGGTACGGCCGCCGGGGCCAGCGCTGAGGCGGGCATGGTCTCCGCTTCTCGATGGGAGCTCGGGGCGCGATTGCTCGGAGGCTTCGATGCGAGACGCACCGCGGCCTCGATGTGCTCTTCCCGGGGAACGTGTCCACCCTCGGCGCGGGCATCTCGCGCCCGCGGCACATACTCGTCGGCAGCATCGCCTCGCACGCCCGCTGCGGAACAAAGGGCGTTCCAGAACTTCCCGGCGTCCGGATAACGTTCCCGGGGGTCCACCGCCAGGGCCCGACGAAAGACCTCCTCGACGGCATCGGGCACCTCGACGCCTTCACTGCGCGGAGTCGGGCGCCGGTTTTGGTCCAAAACCGTGCCCATCATGCCCGCGTGATCCCCATCGATGACCGTGCGCCCGGCCAACAGCTCCACCATCGTCAGCGCCAAGCCCCAGACGTCGGTCCACGGGCCGGACTGGCCGTACCGCTTGGGCACCCATTGCTCAGGCGCCCCATACGCGGGGGTGAATGACGACAGCGCGCTGTGGGTCTGGCTGGCGCGTCCGGCAACTTGGCTGGCCACACTCTTGGCTTTGCCGATGCCGAAATCCAGGATCTTCACGACCTCTTCGCCGGCCACCCGCGCGACAAAAATGTTCTCCGGCTTGATGTCACGATGCACGACCGAAATCGGTCCGTCGGGGCCCATGAAGTTGTGGGCGCGCTCCAGCGCGCGGGCGACTGGCGTTAGAAGTCGTACGAGCTTCTTCAAGCCCAGCGGGGCGTCCCCGTTGTCGCGCCGGCGCTCCATGATGGCCCCGAGCGTCTCGCCTTCGAGCCACTCCAAGGCCATGAACGGAACGAACATCCCATTGTCCAAGGTGACCGCATCGATGTGGAGCGGCCGCACGACCGTCGGGATGCTAGCGGATAGCCTGAACAACAATTCCGCTTCTGCCCGGAACTGTTCGAGAAACTCCGCCTGCAGTTCTGAACTGAGCTGTTGCGGTGTCTTCAAACACTTGAGGGCGACCGGGGCCCGGAAACCTCCGTGGTGCGCTCGATACACCACGCCAAAGCCACCTTCGGCCACCACCTGCTCGACCTCATAGGTTCCAGCGATGACCTTGCCGACAATTCCGAAGACATCCTCCGTCACCTTCGTCGCCTCAGCATCTTCCCCGCACTTCGCCCAACCCTACCAGATTGGGGTTCAGTGGTCCTTTGGGAGCAGGTGGAAGACAAGTAGGCCCAAGCCGGCCGCCAACAGGAGCCCGGCGACCAGGGTTGCGCTGACCGGCCCGGCCGCCAGGGCCTCCCCGGTAGTGCCTTGATAAACACGCCCTCCAAGACCAATCACGATAGCCGCTCCGACCAAACCGAGCCCAATCTTGAGCAATGGGAGCGGGGGCTTGGTCTCGGCCGACGCTGCGGCCATTTGGGCCTGAAACGCATGCCGGGCTTCGGCTCGGGTGGGCAAACTGGGCCCGCGATCGTCCAAATCGATGTCGGAAGTCCTGAGCGGCATCGGTACCGACGGCAGCGGAGCTTCGCCGCCGAATGCGGCGCGTTGCGCCGGGGTCGCTTTGGGCGGCTGCGGGTCACTGTGCTCGACTGCTGGCGCGGCCGGTGGGGGTGGCGGCGCCCGGCCGCGGGCCGAGCTGGGCGGGGGCGGGGGCGCCTCGAGCTCGAAATCGAAGCTCGGCACCGCCTGGGTTGCCTCAGCGGGAACTGCGGCGGCTTGACCAGCCGGAGGAATGCTGGGCAGCGCGGCCTCCGAACCAAAACCGCCGCCCCGCGGAACCGGAGGAATGCTGGGCAGCGGCGCTTCGCCACCGAAGTCAGAGCCGACAGAGGCCTCCGTGACGTTCGGAGCGGGCGCTGGCACGCTCGGGAGCGGCGCCTCCAGGTCCGGACCGAGTCCCGCCGGCCCGACTGCCAAATCGTCCTCGGCGAACGGGTCGTCGATCCCGAGGGTCGCACGGGTCTGCCCTCCCGGTCGGGGCGGAGCGGGCCGAGGCGGTGGCGGCCGGGGCGGCGCCGGAGCGGCCCGCGCCGCGGCGGGGATCGCCGCTTCGATGACCTCTTCTCGGGGCACGCTTCCCGCCTCCCGCCGCGCATCCCGGGAGCGCGTTTCACGCATGCCAAGCGCGCCCGTGAGTTCGTCCCAAAAGACGCCCACGTCGCGTTGGCGCTCGCGTGGGCCCACGGCCAGACCGCGGGCGAATCGCCGTGCCCCCGCCGCGTCCAAACCCACGCCCAAGGTCTTGGGGGTTGGGCGCGAGTCCTTGCTGAGCGCAGCCGCCATCATTTGATTGGCGTCGCCATCGAGGGCCGCGCGTCCGGCAAGGGATTCCACCATGGTCAGCGCTAGGCCCCAAACGTCTGTCCAAGGCCCAACCGCGCCGTACTGCTCCGGTCTCCATTGCTCCGGCGCGGCAAAGGCCGGGGTAAACCAAGCGCCGGCACGGCGGCCGGTGGCCCGACCCGCTACCTGGCTGGCCACGGATTGTGCTTTGGCGACGCCAAAGTCCAAGACCTTGACCATCTCGTCGCCCCCCACCTTCGCGATGAAGATGTTCTCGGGCTTGATGTCACAGTGCACGACCGAAACGGCGCCGGCGCGTCCGCTGAAGTTGTGCGCGCGCGCAAGCGCATCCGCTGCCGGCGCAAGCAGACGAACGAGTTTCCGGATCGGAATCGACGCGCGCCCGTGACTGCCTCGGCGCTCCATCAATTCGCTCAGGGTTTCGCCTTGGAGCCACTCCAACACCATATACGGCACGAAGGTGCCGTCATCCGTAGTCAGCGCGTCGATGTGCAAGGGCCGCACGACCGTCGGGATGCTTGCGGAAAGCTCGAAGAGGAGCTCACCCTCCGCGCGGAATTGCGCAAGGAACGCGGTTTGGCGTTCCGTGGATAGCTTCTCGGGCAGCTTCAGGCACTTGAGGGCAACCGGGGCTTTGAAGCCTTGGTGTTCAGCGCGGTAGACCACTGAAAAGCCGCCTTCGGCGACAACTGCTTCGACCCGGTACGCCCCTGCGATGATGTTTCCGACAATGCCAAAGACGTCTGCGACCATGGACGGCAATCGCTATCCTACTCGGACCATGGCGCAGCCGTGCACTGGAATCACCGGAAAATTTGCAAAGCCGGCCCCATGGGCCGAATTGTTGGTGGATCTCAAGCGCGTACTAAAGAGTCTTGCAGGCTTGGTTGCTTGAGGCATGTCCGTTCAAGCGTCTAGGGCGATGCCAATCTGGCGGCGCAGCTTATGATATCGGTCGCTGCAGCAAAACGCGATCAAGTCTTTGAATAGCGGCCCCGTAGCACCTTCCTCGGCGCTCAAGATGTCCCGCGCGGTGCAGAGGTCGTTTGCCAGCAGCAAACCGACGCGGCACGCGGTCTTGTCGGCAGATTCACTCCAGCGCATGAGGTTCGTGCGGCCGCCGTCCTCCACGAATCGCAGGAAGTAGCCGCGGAGTGCGTCCTTCTGTTGGGGCTCCAGGACGGGCTCGATGGCAGCGGCGATAGGCGCCACCCGACGCTTCATGTCCTCCGCAATGGGCAACCCGGGACTCCCCACCGTGAGGGCTGCCAGGAACAAGTCCTCAAGATCCGGCACTGCCGAAAAGAGCGTCTTGACGAAGTGCTCGGCACGATACATCGCAAGATGGCGACCCACCAGGAAGGCGTGCTCCAGTTGGGTCCGTCCACTCAAGACCTGATTCCCGATCACCGTTACCGGTGGCACGGCGGGAATGTGCTCGTAGCCGACGGCGCGATCCTTGTCCAAGTAGATTGGCGGCACCGGAAGCCCCAGCAGCGCCGCTCCCCAGGGCAACGCACGCACAGCCGTGATGGTGGCGCTGACCGGGTCTTGTTTTGACTCTGGCCGCACCTGATGCAACTTGCCGTCACGGCGCATGGCGGTGACGCGTCCGAGCAATACTGCGGGGGCAATCACCGCGAAGATCTGCCCCGTGACCAGTTCCTGCTCCGGATGACATAAAAGTTCGAACCAGGCGGACTGGGAGACGCTGGCAGCGGGGGCGATCAGCGTGTGGCTCTGGTGTTGCTCCACCAGCTTCGTCTCTTCGGGTGTGGCTGCGCCAATGGCGACCAGCGCCTGCGCGACGCAAAACGCAGGGTCCTTGTTGCCTCGGGCGGAGTGGATCTTGTAGAGCGCCCGAAGCGCCTCGGCGTGGGTGGGGTCGCGCCGCACGCGCCGGAAGGCTTGATCGGGATCCTCCTGGGCGACCTCGACCTCGGTCTCCATATCCGTCAGGTCCACCTCTACGTTGATGTGGGCTTGGGCGCGCCGGACCTCCTCCTCCAGCTCGACGATGCGCGCTTCTAGCTGCTCGATGCGCTTCAACAACAGGGTGCGTCCTGGATCTCCGGAAGCTTCCACCTGGAGCGGTGCCAAGGACTGCGCGGGCTCCTCGAACCGCTCGACAATCCGCACGCGGTGACGGGTTTCGTACGCGGCGACCATGGCTTGTTCCAGGCGCAGCAGACGAGATCGATCGAGACCCAGGTTGTCCGCAGCCTTGTCGAGGCGCACGCGCTCGTCCGCGGTGATCACCCCATCGGCAAGCGCGTCGGCGAACAGCTCCTCGTACTGCTGCTCCAAAGGCCCCAGGCCCAGGCCTCCGCTGACCTCGCCAGCCACAAAGCCGGCGCCGTGTTCGAACGAGCTCTGATTGGGATCCGTCATCCTACATTGTCCTCCACCGTACGACCTCAGTGGGCACTTTCCCTCAGAACGCCCCTCTCCTTCAAGCAGGTGTATTACATCCCGACGTGGTACGCTGAGGTGCAGCTTTGAGAAGGAGTCCGATCATGCTTCGTCGTTGGTCCGCGCTATTCGCTAGCGCATGCGTGCTGGTGGGGTTTTCGGCGTGTAGTGGTGACGACGGCGGGGGTGGGACCGGCGGCTCAGGCGCCAGCGCCGCGGCCAGTGGCAGTGCGGGCCAGGCGGCGGGTGGAGGCAGCGCCGGAACCGGCGGACAAGGCAACACCGGCGGCGGCATCCAATTCGACTCCGGCAGCGGCGGTGCGAACGTCGACGGGGGCTGCACTTCGTCGACCGCCGTGGGCGAGCTCAAGCCGGCGAATCTGCTGTTCGTGATCGATCGCAGCGGCAGCATGAACTGCAATCTGCCCAGTGACGGCCAATCCTCGGCCGAATGCGAAGTCACTCCGGTGCCGAAGTTCGCGGGCAAGCCCACCAAGTGGGAACTGACACGCGACGCCCTCAAGCTAGCAATCGACGACCTACAACTCACGGGCAACGTCAGCGCGGGCATGGTTGCCTTTCCGAAAGACACCACTGACTGCGACGTTGAAACCACGCCCAACGTTCTAGTGCAAACCCTCGACGCAACTCAGAACACCGCCCTCGACGGCTTCTTGGATTTCATCACGCCCAAAGGATCCACGCCGATGGCCGGCGCCACCATCTTGTCCTACGGCTACCTGTTGGCGCAGCTCAAGGCGGCCAAGTTGCCGGGCAATACCTTCGTGGTTCTGCTGACGGACGGCTTCGAAACCTGCAAACCCAACGAGATCAACAAGCTGCTCAACACGGACGTGCCCGCGGCGTTCAATGCCTTGGGGATCCGCACATTCGTCATTGGTGCACCGGGAAGCGAGAATGCCCGCGCGCTGCTTTCCCACATTGCAACCGCCGGCGGGACGGCCGCCTCCACGTGCACCTTGCCCACGGCCCCGGCGGACTGGAGCCAATGCAATTCAACGGTGCCTCCCGCGGCTTGCCCCACTGGGGATTGCCATTTCGATATGACCACCAGCACCAACTTCAGCCAAGATCTCAAGAAGGCCCTGGACACGATCAGCGGCAACGTTCTCAGTTGCGAACTCGACGTGCCCGCGCCTCCGGCGGGCAAGAAGATCGACTTCGATCAAGTGGGCGTGCGACTGAACGCTTCAGACGTATTGCGCGATGACTCCGCGCCCTGCGCCTCAGGAGCAAACGGCTGGCAATTCAGTCCGGACAAGACGAAGATCTTGTTGTGCGGGACCGCATGCGACGACGCGAAGAAGCCCAACTCGAAGCTCGAAGTTGTTCTCGGCTGCCTCGTGGACGTGCGCTGAGTTGGTCGAAACTCACGACGCGGTGGTTGATCGGCTCCGCTGCGTGCGCTGTGCTTGGATGCGCTCCCGCCGCGTTGCAGCAGCCCACGCCGCGTTCTGACCAACCAGCCCCCGCACCGCGCACCGCCACCACCCCGCCGGCGGCCGCGGTCGACGCCGGCGCGGGGCCGCTGGACGCGGGCGCCGACACCCTCGCCACGCCCCAGGGTGATGTCGACGCCGGCCCGGCGCTGCCGCTGGAGCGCATCGTGATCGAGCCGGCATACAAACTCTACGAGCGGCCCCGGCCAAAAGGAAAGGTAGCCGCAGCGGGCGCCGACGAGACCCTGGCCCGCTGGAACGTCGGAGGCAGCGGCGACCCGAACTTCATTTCCAGTCGCGCCAGCTACCACCCCGGAGCGCGAGTGCGCGTCGACACTCGGGTACTCGCCGGCCGGCTGCCCGCGCGACTGCATCGAAATCTGAGGACGGGCCGCTACCCAAACGTCCTGAGCGAAACCAGTCTGCTGGCGCGCTCCCGCAAATATGGCTACTGGCCGTTCCGCATCTGTTTCGAAGACGGCCTTCGCGAAAACCAACAGCTCAAGGGCAAGACGGCGATCCGTATGACGATCGATGGGCGCGGTCGCGTCTCTGCAGCGCGCCTGTTATCGACCAAGCTGGAAGACCCTTTGGTCGCTCAGTGCCTCGTGGATCGCAGCCGGACCCTCACCTACCCGCCGCCACCCCGAGGACGCTCGATCCGATTCGAAATGACCGTCGCGCTATGGCCCGGAGATGCGCCCGTGTCGCGCATCGGGCCGCCCCGAGGCGAGACCCACGAAAACCCGGGGCAAGTCGACGAAGCAAAGCTTCGCGGAGCGCTCGAGGCGCTGCTGCCGGACGTTGCGCGTTGCTACGCCGCGGGTCTGGCGCAGGACCCGGGCCTGTGGGGACGGCTCGCCTTCCGACTCGACCTATCCGAGCAGGGCAAACTGGGCCCGATCCGGGAGTATGAAAGCCGCTTCCCTGACCGGAAGGTGCGCCGCTGCGTCGCGAGACACCTCCGCGCACTCGCTCTGGGACCGCCCAAGGGCGGCGCGCTTTCGCTGGTCGTGGCGTACCGCCTCGGGAGTCCCCCGGAGCCAGCGAACGCCGAAACGCCTGCGGATGCGGGACCCGCGTCGCCATCAGACGCCGGCGAGGACTAGTCGACGAGTGCACCGTAGCCGATCCGAAGGTTCGTTCCCCAGGAGACCGCCCACTACTCCACTTCGCTGCCATCCGTCTCGATGGTGTCGCCCGCTCGGCGCGGCACCCGCGCACCGGCGTCGTCAGCGAAGGGCGCATCGTCACTGAAGCTTGCCAACTGCACCTGACCCGAGGCGATCCGCGCGTCCACAGCGCGGCGCACGCGGGCGGCGATGGGTCGACGGGTGATCGGCACCAGCAAGAGCAGACCGGTGATGTCCGTGAGCACGCCCGGCGTGATCAGCAAGGCACCCCCGAGCAGCACCAGTACGCCTTCGACAATGCCGGTTTCAGGTGCGCGCATTTCGTCCAGGGCCGCGCGCCACTGTCTGTACACGCGCATGCCTTCACGCTTGGCCAGGCTGCCTCCGAGCACACCGGTGACGACGGTGATGGCGACCGTGGGCCAGAAACCGATCAGAGAGCCGACCCACAACAGCAGATACAACTCCACGAGTGGGATGACGACAAACGCGATCAGGACGTAGCGCACAGGATCCGGCCACCATCAAACCACGGCGGCCCGCAGTGCACCATCGACCTGCCAGGCCGCCGCCACGTGCCGCTCCGGCACTCCAAGCAAACGCGTCGCAACGCACAAACAGCCGCCCGCACTCCGCCCTGGGGCACTTCGGCACTCCGAGCAAACGCATCGCAGCAAAACAACAAGGCCCGCGCGCCGGAGCGTGCGGGCCTCGTTTAGGCTGCTCTAGACCGAATCAGCCGTTGCCGGCGTCAGCCGGAGCGCCACCGGTGCCGGCGTCCGTGCCGCCGGTGCCCGTGCCGCCGGTGCCCGTGCCGCCGGTGCCAGCGTCCGTGCCGCCGGTGCCGGCGTCCGTGCCGCCGGTTCCGCCGGTTCCGGCGTCCGTGCAGCTGACGATGCCTGCGCCGGCATCTGCGCCCGTTGCGGGGGAGCAGCTACCTGCACGCAGAACGTTCGTCTGGACGTCCGCGTCGGGCTCGCAGATGTAACCCGTGGGGCAATCTGCGTTGCAGTCGCAAAGGTAGGAGCATGCGCCGACGTCGCCGGCAGTCGCCGCCTGGTCGAACACGAGGCCGCACAGCGCGTCACCCTTGTTGCCGGGACCGGCCCAGCCGCAGGAGTTGGGCACGCCGACCACGCACAGCTGGCTGCAGAAACGCTCCGTGGTGCCGGTCACGCCGACACAGAAGCCCTTGCACTCGCCGGGGGTACCCGAGGGAGTGGATTTGCAAGACTGACCGAGGTCCTTGCCTGTCGGCGCCGTGGTGGTGCACAGGCCGCTGCCGGGGTTGCAGGTGTGTCCCGTGGGGCAGTCCGCGTCGATCGCGCAGAGGGCAGCGCAAGCGCTGAAGGTCTCGTGGCACTGTCCGTCCGTGGCGCACGCTTGTCCGGCAGGGCAAGCGTTGTTGGCGCCGCAGGGTGCGACTGCCGTGCCGCGCAGGAACTGGTTGCAGCCAACGTCCGCGCGACCTTGGCACTTGCCGGGACCGAAGGGGGCGCCAACGGTGCAGCCGGAAAGGCAATAGCCCTGGGTGCCGTCGAAGCTGACGCATTCCGCGGTGGGATCGAAAGCAGCGCAATCGGCCGCCGCAGTGCAAGTCGCGGTGCAGTAGCCGTGGGCGGGACCTTCGCCGTCCCAAGCGGCCGAGTCGGGCGTGATGCACGTGAGGCCAGCGCCGCACTCGCCGTCGTTGACGCATGCCTTCGCGAGCTTGGTCGCTACGGTGCCGCCGCCGGTGCCACCCGTGGCTCCGCCGGTTGCGCCGGTGCCGCCGCCGGTCGCGCCGAAGCCGCCGTCCGTGAAACCGCCGCCGGCGCCACCTGTGGCTCCGCCGCCGCTGTCATCACTGCTACACGCGAAGGACGAACCGCCAAACGACGCTGCGAGCAAACCCAAACCCAACCAAGGCAATACTTTTTTCATTTTTTTCCTAAGCCTCCTACCGACCCAGCTCAGCGCCGGGCACTTAGCACGGCCCGCCGAACCCACAAAGCCTTACTTCACAGATATTCCGCTCCAAGAGACCCGAGTCCCTAAGACACCAAGCCAAACTCTACTGCCAGATCGCCGCCGCGCAACTTGCGCGCGCGGTGGCGCCCCGGATGCAGACAGATAGACGCGGCCTGGCGCCTGAGGTTTCACATTTTGTCAGCGCCTCAGCCCGCGGGTAGGTAAGCGCTCGAAATCGTTGTACACTTGAGGGCGTGCCGCGTCGAGTCGCGCCGCTCCGGGTCCTGGTCGCGCCGGACAAATGGAAGGGCAACCTGACCGCGGCACAGGCCGCCGGCGCAATAGCGCGGGGCGTCTCGGCCGCCGGCCACGCCGCCACGCAGCTGCCCCTCGCGGACGGAGGAGAAGGCACCCTGGACTCGCTCAGCACGGCGCCAGGCAGCGCCCGCGAGAGTCTCTCAACCCAAGACGCGCTCGGCCGCCCACTGAGCGCGGACGTCCTGACCCTCGCGGACGGCACAGCAGTCGTGGAAGCGGCCACCTGCTTGGGACTCACATTGGTCCCTCCGCATCAAACGCCCCTGCACGCTTCGAGTGCCGGACTGGGGCTGCTGCTGCTACAGGTACTCGAACGAAACCCAGCGCAAGTGCTGGTGGCCCTCGGCGGAACTGCCACCATGGACGCAGGCGCGGGCTGCCTGCAAGCGCTCGGGTCGGTTCTAAGCAACGCCCCGCCAGGCTTGCGCGCTCGCGATCTGGATCGCGTCTCCGCCGTGGACCTTTCCCCGGTCATGCAGGCGCTGCGGCAGACCCGAGTCCGTGTCGCCTGCGACGTCATGACGCCACTGTCGGCTGCCGCGATCCAGTTCGCTCCACAGAAAGGCGCCACCGAGGATGAATCTCGCGCGCTGCAGACCTCCATGGATCGGTTCGCGCGCATGCTATCTCCAACCGCAGCCAGCGTCGCCGGCGGCGGCGCCGCGGGTGGACTCGGCGCCGCGTTTCATGCGCTGGGCGCAACGCTCGAAAGCGGGTGCGACCTAATACTGGATGCGGTCGGATTCGATCAGGCCCTGAGCCGAACCGACCTTGTGATCACCGCGGAGGGGCGCATCGACGCCACCTCCCTCCAAGGAAAGGTGCTGAGCGGCGTCGGGAGGCGAGCCAGCGGTGCCGGGATCCCGGTGGTGGCGTTGGCAGGCAACGTGCGCGTTCTCCCCCAGGAACTGTGGCAGCGTGGGATCAGCGCCGCGTTCGCGATCCAACCCGGGCCCTGCACTGAGACGGAAAGCCGCGAGCACGCCAGCACGTGGCTGGAGCAGCAGGCCGCTTCGGTCTGCAAGCTGTTCGCCCGCGCGCGTGTGAATGCGGCCACCCAACTAGCCACGCGCTAGGACGAAGACTCCGAATCGTCGTCCGCCGCGCTGGGCAGGGCAACGTAGGGCGCTCCATCGGGCGCCGGCTCGGTATGCACGAGCACGTCCTGCACCTCAGGCAACGCGTCATGGATAGCGTCGATCACCGAGTGAGTGACTCGATGTGCTTGCACCACGTCGAGGTGGGGCGCGATCTGTACATGCAAGTCCACGTACACCGCACCGGGTGTGCCGCGTGTACGGATCTTGTGCACGCTGGCAACCCCAGGAACCTGGCTGGCCGCGGCGGCAATCGTCTCAGGATCCACCTGGGCCGTATCGGCGAGATAGCTCAGATTCGATTTCAATACGCGCCACCCCGCCCACGCGATGAAGCACGCCACGAGGAGCGCGACCACGCTGTCGAGCCACAACCAACCTTGGCGCACCCCCAACACGGCGACGAGAACGCCAATCGTAACGACCGCGTCGGAGCGCGTATGCTCCGAATCGCTCTCCAACAGCGGACTGTCGAGTTGGCTTGCCCGGCGAGACTCGTAGCGAGCCACCGCCAAATTCACCATCAGAGTGGCGCCCAGGACAATAAACGCACCCAGCCCAAGCTCCGGCGTGGCAGCCCCGGAACCAAACAGCCGTTCGAACGCGCCGCGCACCACGTCCGCGGCGACGACGATCAGGGTCAGTCCCACTAGCCCGGCCGCTATGGGCTCGATCTTTTCGTGGCCGTAAGGGTGGTCATGGTCGGCGGGGCGACTGGCCAACGCGATCCCAACGAAACCAATCAAGTTATTGGTGGAGTCGGTCAGCGAATGGAACCCATCCGCACGGATCCCGAGACTCGACGCGATCGAACCGTAAGCGATCTTCAGTCCTGCAACCGCAAGGTTTAGTCCGAAGGTAATGGCCAGGACACGGCGGATCGCCCGTCCCCGCTTGGCGGCGTCATCCAGCTTCTGGGCCTCTCGCCGACGTGACACGCAAATCCTCCGGATGATCAGTGCCCGGCTTGCGCCACCAGACTCTGCAGGATCGCGAGCCCCATCGTGATCTTCTCGAAGAAAGAGCGCGAGTGCGGCACTAGGTAGAAGCGAGGATGCTGCTGCCACAGTCGGCGCAACTCGTCGTCGAGCGCCAGGGCTTCGTCCAGATCTTCGTTGCGCACCGGGTTGCCACCTTCAATGGCATGTCCGCCGCGAGCTGCCGTCTCGAAGAAGACCACGGCGTCGTAGCGGGAGAGCTCGGCTTCGAAACTGGTGCCCATCGCTTCGAAGAACTCCCCGTCCCCGCTCGGCCAGTAGGCACCTCCGTCGATGGTGCCGCGGTCGCAGAGAAGCACCCGAGAAGGAAACGCCGCCGCCTGCACGTCTTCCAGGTTGCGCTGCACGTGGAAAATCGCGGTCTGCACGGCGCGGCGCGCTTGGGGCTCCGTTCGACGGGGGAAGCCCCCAGAGAACATGATTGTGGCGGCTTCGGGCACCACCACCACACGCTCGCCGATCTCGCGTCGGAATAGATCCGCAGCCGTGGTCTTGCCGCCACCAGGTCCGCCGGTCAGGACAATGCGCGGCGCTCCGGTCCCGTTCATGAACGCCCAATCGGCTGGCTCATCGCTTCATCGGTGAGAGCATGGGCATGCTCTCGCGCGCCGCGATGTTCCGGTGCACATAGTGGTACGTGTGCGGGCGCGCGTGGTGCTCCGAGTGTCGCGCGCACCAGAGTTGGTCCCCCTTGGACTCGGTGCGGACCTTCACGCACTCCGGGCAGGGTGGCTCGATGGCCGGCACAGCGCCCTCTTCGGCCCGCGGACGGACTACGAGCACCGGACATGGGGCAAGCCGTACAACGCCCTCGGCGACCGACCCCAGTAGCAGTCGCCGCATTCCGCGCCGACCGTGGGTGCCCACAATGACCAAGTCCGCCTCCAGATCCGACGCCAACTGCGCGATCTCTTCCGCCGGAGCGTCCAGACGCAAATGGGTGACGGCTCGAGCAAACACCGGCAGCTTTTCCTTCTCGCGGTCGCGAACGAAGGACGCGAGCCGCGTCTCGACGAATTCCTTCAACTTGCGCGACGCCTCTTCCATGCTGAGAGTCTCAATCTCACCGCCGATTTCGAGGTGCACCATGGGGCCGTATGCCCGCGCCACGTTGACTACGTGAAGTTCACCTTCGGACTCGTCGCTGGCGCGTTCAAACGCACGGGTGAGCGCGACGTCACCGGTTTCCGAAAAGTCGATGCCGACGACGACGACGAAAGGCTTTGCGTTGGCCATGATGCTTCTGACTCCTTCCAAGGGTGCCGCTCGCACCCAACCGATCGGCGCGCAGTAATTGCAGATGCCGTGCCATGCCGATTTCTTCGATAATCTCAGCGATGTGCCGCCATACCGTGCGCTATTCGCGCAAACTTTGCCGGCTCCCCGGCTGAGCGGCAAATGCTGCCGCCCGCGCTCCTCGCCCGTGGGAGACTGGCAACATGAGTGCCGCCCACCCCGCCGACGTGATTGTGGAGGAACACAAGAGGATCGCTCGCATGGTCGAAGTGCTGAGCAGGCTGGCCGAGCGCGTCGACGCCGGCCAGAACGTAGACCGCGCAGACGTCCGGACCACGGTCCAATTCTTTCGCAACTTTGTCGACCTGGGCCACCACGAGAAAGAAGAAAGCGTCCTCATCCCAGAACTTGCGCGGGCTGGCGTGTCGTACCCAGAAGGGCCCCTGGCCGAGATCTCCGCGGACCACAAACAGGAACGCTACCTGATGCGCTCGCTGCGCCACGCTGCGCTGCAGAACGTCGAATGGAGTGTCGATGACCAAAAGCATTTCGCAAACATCGCACGGGAATTGGCCGCACTGCAGCGCGCACACTTGTCGCGGGAAAACGCAGCGTTGATCCCACTCCTTCGCACACATCTTCCTGCCGACCGCCTCGCGTCCGTCGCTAGGGAGTTCGAGGTGATCGACGCAGGTCGCGAAGAAGACGCAAGCGATGCCGAGTTGGAAGCACTCATCGCTCGCGTGCTACCCGCCTGAGCGCCCTCGGGTCCGACGCGCCACTTTCCAGATCTCTGACAGCAACCACGTGGTCGTGCTGAGCAAGAGCAGCAAGGACGCCAACGACAGCGGCAATGCCGTCGTGGCAAAGACGCCATGCAGCGGCCCAACGTAGACGGCCAGGCCTTGCAGCGCCAAAGCCGCAACGAAGGCGCCCCAGAGCCTGAGGTTTGACGCAATCCCCAGTGAAAACACCGACAGTTCGTGGCTCCTGCTGGCGTGAGCGTGAAACAGAGGCGCCAGCGCCAGCACGCTGAACGCCGCCGTGCGCGCAATCGTCAGCGGCTCACCCGTGGCCGCGGGGCCTCCAAGCCAGACGAAGACAAGAAGCCCCAACACTCCGATCCAGGTGCCGTAGAACGCCAGATGCGGCAAGTCCGCGCGCCCGATGATGTTCTCGTCTTGCCGACGCGGAGGTTTCCCCATGGGATCGCTCCGCGCCGGCTCCATGCCCAGCGCCAGCGCGGGCAGCCCGTTGGTAATCAGATTGATCCACAGGATCTGAGTCGGCGTCAGCAGCGCCGGCCAACCCAGGAGCGCACTGACCAGTACCGCCAGCACGAGCCCCCAATTCACGGTGAACAAGAAGACGACGAAGCGCTTGATGTTCGCGTAAACGACTCGCCCCTCCTCGATCGCCGCGACGATGGTCGCGTAGTTATCGTCCAAGAGCACCATGTCCGCGGCCTCCCGCGTGACGTCCGTGCCCCCGCGCCCCATGGCAATGCCAATGCTCGCTGCCTTGATGGCCGGCGCGTCGTTCACGCCGTCGCCGGTCATGGCGACGACGCGTCCGTCTTCACGCATCGCTTCCACCAGCCTGAGCTTGTTGCTGGCCGTGGCGCGAGCCACGACGCGGACCTGCCGAGAGATGTGCACCAAGGCGGCGTCATCCAGCGCATCGATCTCCTGTCCCGTCAGCAGTGCCGTGTCCGCAGCGTTCGCCGGCAAAAGGCCAATTTCCGTCGCAATGACCCGGGCGGTGCGCGGGTGGTCGCCGGTGATCATCACGCTACAAACGCCCGCCTTTTGTGCACGCAACATCGCCTCCGGGACCTCTTCCCGCGGTGGGTCGGAGAGCCCCACCAGGCCCAATAGCTCCGTTTGTTGCTCGAAGCGCCGCACCAGTTCGCCGCGCAGCTGCGAAGCTGGCGGCACCGAGTCGCTCGTCTTCTTCTCGTACAAAGCGGAAACGGCCAAGACACGCAAGCCGCGATTCGCGAAGTCTTCCAGCAGGCCAGCGATGCGCTGTCGATTGGCGGCATCGAGGGGCACCACGCGACCGCTTACGGACCGCACGCACGCAACGTCGGCAAGCACGGCCTCGGGCGCGCCGTGGGTGTAGCTCACCAGTTGATTCGCGTCCTCCGCGACGACCGTCGCGCGCCGACGCTCGCCGTCGAAGGGCAAGACTCGCGCGGATCGAAACAGGCTGTCCGCGCGCTGCTCCGGGGGAAGCTGCTGGCGGTGGAACTCCAAAAGCGCCACGTCCGTTGGATCGCCACGCACCACCGAATCGCCCCCTTCGTCCGTTTCAATGCGCGCCGCCGGAGAGAACCCCAACGCACGGATCAAGTGGGCAACCGGCCCCTGGGCATGCTCGGCGGGGCCGATGCGTTCGGCGTCCATTCCTGCATCCCATCCGGGCACCCACAAGTGGCGCACGGTCATCTTGTTCTGGGTCAGGGTGCCCGTCTTGTCCGTGCAGATAGTGTCGGCGCTGCCCAGGGTTTCCACCGCCGCCAGCCGTCGGACCAGCGCGTTACGCTTCGCCATC
>CALMUT010000008.1 GCA_937872925.1 uncultured Myxococcales bacterium
CGGCAGCAGCCCCGGGCTGGCAGCTGGGTAGCGACGGCACGGCAGCAGCCGTGACCTACGTCGAGATGTGGGAACCGCCCATCGCGAAGGTCGCCACGGATCTCGATTTCAATCCCGTACGCCCCGGGGAGCTCTGGGTCACCCTGCGCGAGTTCTACGATGGCTCGCCGTGCACTTCGACGGTAAAGCAGGGCTGCACTGCCCTAGAGGGCAGCGTCTTGATCGTCAGCGATGCCAGCGGCGCCGCACCTGTCGGTGTGATCAAGAAAGACGTCAACGCATGGCACTTCATGCGCCGTCCCAGCTCCATCGCCTTCGGCCCCAACGACACCTTCGCCACTTGCCATGATGCGCGCACGGGCAATTTCGAAGACAGTCCCATCGACTACACGGGCCCGACTTGGTGGTCCAGCGACCCAAACATCTTCGGTAAGACCCACCCGGTGCCGCCCGGCGAGACCTTCACACCCAACGGCGCGCACCTCGACATGTTGCACGGCACGCCCTTTTGCATGGGCCTCGCCCACGAGAAGGACGGGATCTACTGGTGCCTGAACGGCCAGATCGGCGCGCTGGATCGCTACAACTTTAATCAGCCGCATCCCCCCGGCGGCGAAGACCACTCCGACGGCGAGCTCTACCGCCACCTCGAAGGCAGCTTCGCCCGCGTAGAGAATGTGCCCTCACACATGGACTTGGACAAGACCACGGGGCTGCTCTACGTCGCCGACGCGGGCAACAAACGCGTGGCCGTGGTGGACACCAACACCGGCACGGTCAACGGCACCATCATCGTGCAGGACAACTTCGGCGTGAAAAACCGCGTGGACGGCACGGTGATCAACGATTTCGTGCCCGTCGGCACCCTCGAGACTCCCAGCGGCATCGCGGTGGGCGACGGGCTGGTCTTCGTTTCCGACCACACCACGAGTCGCATCCACGCCTTCGACATGACGGGCCAGCTCGTCAAAACCCTTGAGACCGGCATGCCTCCGGGCACGCTGTCCGGCATCGCCCTCGGCCCCGAGGACAAGAAGATCTACTTTGTCGACATGCTCACTTCGCGTGTGCGCCGCATCGATCCACTTCAGTGACGAGCACCGGACTCCGGAGCTGAGCTAGCTGCCACCGCCGCAGGCGCCAGCGCCCGGCATGCACGCGCCTTTTACGCATAAGGTATACACGGTTTGGTCACATTCGTCGCTGGCGCTGCAGTCGTCTTGGGGACTCTGGCAGGCGAACGTCATGGCTACGGAGTTGAGGGGATCGCCGCCGCAGCTACTGACTAGACGGGCGGTGCAGAGTGCCGCGCCAGGACAGTCGTCGTCGATCTTGCAGCTGGCCGGCACGCACACGCCAGCGGGGGCCTGGTCGCTGCAAGCGCAGAGCTCGTCAGCCCCGCAATCCGCGTCTGTCTCACAGCCGTAGTGGCATGTGACAGGCGAGAAGGGATCACCGATCGGACGGTCGCACCAACCGTGGGATTTGGCGACGCAGTCGACGTCCGACTCACACTCGGTCGTCTTGTCTCCCGTGACCACCCCGACGCGCGGCACGCGACTGGGACATGTGCCGGCAGCTTTGCGGTGGAGAAATCCTCCCTCGCAGGACACCAGGCCGGTATCCGCCGCGTCCACTAGGACGGGGGTGGGACTATTGCACTCGCCCGGCGGTCGCTTTCCAGGCGTGCCACCGGTATTCGGCGTGCCACCGGTATTCGGCGTGCCACCGGTATTCGGCGTGCCGCCGGTATTCGGCGTGCCGCCGGTATTCGGCGTGCCGCCGGTATTCGGCGTGCCGCCTGTGCCACCTGTGCCGGCGCCATCGCTGTCGCTTTCGCCACCACAGGCGCCGACGAAGATGGCGGCGACCACGACTGCGGTTCTGGGGCGACGGAGGAACGATGCGACTGAGGAGTGTGCCATGGCAGAGTTTGGAGCAACTCTCATGCCATTCTACGGCTCCAACCTCAATCCCCGCTCATCGCCGCGGCGGGACGTTCGGACCGGCGAGCCAAAGATCGCAGGCGCAGCTTGTGGCTCAGCACGGTGCCAGCATAGCTCGCCAATGCCACCACGTTGGCCACGGCGGCTGGGCCGCGCCACTCAGAATAGCCAAGCAAGTCGAAGGCGACACGCGCCGCCAGGGACGCGTGCAGCAGCGCCAGGGGGCCATACAGCGCACGTGTGAACGGGATCTCCACTCCAAGCACCGCCGGCAAGATGATTGGCGCGTGTCCAAAGATCATCGAAAACACAAAACCGAGGAAGAGCGCGTGCAGGCAGGCGTCATAGTACAGCCCCGGCAACAGAGCGCCGCCGACCAGCAACAGCGCTCCCGCACTGAGCAGCCAGAAGTAGCCCGCATACAGGCAGACGGCGACGAAGCGCGGCAATCCCTCGCGTTTCCAAGTAACGCGCGCGACGTCGTAGCGCGCGAGCCACAGCGCGAGCAACGTCAGGCTGCCACCGGCGAGCCGCGCGCCCAATGCCGCGGACCACAGCGCCGTGATCGCGCCAGCCACCAGCAGCAGCGCCAACACGCCGAAAAGCGCCGCTGCGCGCTTGGGGGGCGCGCGCAGCCGGCTCAGCTCGAGGCGCTCACCCGCGATGGTGAGCACCAAGAACGCTGCCCAAAGCAGCACCAATTCGTGCCCTGAGCGCCCGTTGGCCCAGGCCCAGTTGCCGGCAAGCCAAGCCACGGCGCCCAGGGTCATGGTCCCCGTGAAGTCGGCGAACTGGCGCGCGACAACCCGCAGATTGACCAACACAAAGAACGCGCTGGCGAGCACGAGGCCCCAGGTCACCCAGGGCCACGGGAGCCCAACGACCGCGCCGAGGGCGGCAGCGCCGCTGGTGACCGGCGCCAGGTAGGCCCAAGGTTCGTCGAGGGCAACGGCGCGCTCCAGCGCGATCAACGTGCCCAGGGCGCCACCGATCATGAGGCCACCGTGAGCCGCGAGGGCCGCACCGCTGGGCGGAGCGAGTGCAACCCCCGCGCGCACCAGCCCGGTCCACAGACCCGCAACTAGCGACACCGCGGCCAGCAAGATCAGCGGCAGGCGAGACATTGGCGCGTCATGCCGTCCTTCCGATGCGCACGCACCAAACGTCAGGCCCCTCGCCGCGGTACTCCCAGTCGAACTGTCCCTCGCGCTCGGCGGCGAACTGATAGTAGAGCGGCTTCGGATCATGGTCGTTAACGAGCACCATGGAGGAGCCAACCGCGAGCTCGGCGAAGGTCTGGAAGATGAGCGGGTGGCGCTGTCGCGGTGGGATGGTGCGGACGTCGACGACCGTGTGGTTTTCAGGGTTGCAGTCAGGCATACGGGTTCTCCTTTTTCAAAGTGGGTCAATCGGGCAAGCCGAGCTGCCGGCGGCCATTCTGTGAAACGCGGTCGCTGGTCCATGGCGGATCCCACACCAAGTGGACGGACACTTGAGCGTCGGGCAACACGTCCTCCACGGCGCGTTGTGCCTGGGAGCGGATCATGGCGCCGAGGGGGCACGCCGGCGTGGTCATCGTCATGGTCACGTCCACCTGCCCGTCCACGCTGGCGACGCCATAAATCAAGCCCAGATCCACAATGTTGATGCCGATTTCCGGATCGAGCACCGTGCGCAGGGCGTCGACAACGACTGCTTCCGGTGAGTCCGGTGTCACGGCCTCGGGTGGCGTTGTCGGCCCGGGCGCAGGGCCCGCGCTGCCAAAGAACTGTTCAACTGAATTCCAGAAAGACATGCGTCACTTTCAGATCCGAGGCATCACGACGCGCTAAACCTGGGCAGGAGCACGTAGTTCTCCAGGTGCACATGGCTGTACAGATCGGCTTCAAGCTCGCCCAGTTCCGCCAGCAGAGCGCGGTAGGTGGAGCATGCCCATTGGGGAGGTTGGTAGTCATCCGTGAGGGCCCGTAGATGGCTGAGCTTTGCGCCTATTTCGCGATGCTCTGCGACCATTTGATCGAGTTCCGTCGCGACGCTTTCGCCGCGTTTGTGTGCGGCCCGTAGCTCCGGAAAAAGAATCGATTCTTCGAGATCCAGATGCGCCGTGAGTTCCAGGTTCAGCCCTGAAAGGATGGCATCCACAGCACAGAGACGATCGTCTTCGCCACCGTGCACTCTGGCGACAGTCGTGGCGAGGGCGCCGACATAAGGCAGCGCTTCTCGCAGGTATCCGTGGTGGCGGACGACGATCTGCTCGATCAACTCGGGGGTGCTCAGCTGTCGTGGGTCCGGCGGACTGGCTTCGGGGTGCTCGGCGATCGCCAATTCGAGCTCCCCAAGAAAGCTGGCGACATCGAGGCCGCGGGTGGCGCACGCTTGAAGGACACTCACGTTTCCGTGGCAGCAGAAGTCGATTCGGTGCCGTTGGAACACCGGCGCGGTCTCGGCATGGTCGAGGACGACACGGGCAACGGGAGAGTTGGGATCGAACATATCCGTTCCTAAAGCAGCCCATGTGCCAGGGTGGAAATGGCGAGAATGTGGGTGGATTCCCCTTGAAATGTTCCGAGATATGTTCCATATTGGAACTAATGGAACACAATCGTTGTGGACCGAAATGCGACGTCTGCGGGCTGCTGCAGTCCGTGCGCGGGGTGCGCCGACCTGCGCGCGTCGTCGCCCAGAGTGAGGCGATGCAGCAGGTGCTGCGCCGCGCCGCCCGCTTCGCTCCCACGGATGCGCCGGTCGTGGTGCTTGGGGAGACGGGCAGCGGCAAGGAAGTGGTCGCACGAGTGCTACATCAAAACAGCGCCCGGTCCACGAAGTCGCTGATCGCCGTCAACGTCGCCGCGCTTCCCGCTGAGCTTCTGGAGTCGGAGTTGTTTGGCCACGCCAAGGGCGCGTTCACGGGGGCAACTCAAGCGCGACCCGGGCTATTTTCGGAAGCCGACGGAGGCACGCTCTTTCTGGACGAGATCGCGGAGTTGCCCATGCCGCTTCAACCGAAGCTGCTCCGCGCGCTACAGGATGGAGAGATCCGCCGCGTGGGCGACTCGCGGTCCTTTGCGGTCGACGTCCGGATCGTATGTGCCACGCACCGCGACCTCGCAGAGCGCGTGCGCACCGGGCACTTTCGAGAAGACCTGTACTATCGGCTAAAGGTGCTCACCCTCAAGGTGCCGCCTCTGCGCCAGCGAGGGCAAGACATCTTGCCCCTCGCTCGAAGCTTCCTGGCAGAAGAGAACCACGCAACGGCCACCGGCTTTTCCAAGTCCGCAACCACTCGGCTGATCGAGTACCCCTGGCCCGGCAATGTTCGAGAGCTCCAGAACGCCGTGCGCCACGGCGCGGCGTTGTCGCGCGGTGAGGCGATCGAGGAACAAGATCTACCGGAGGAACTTCAGCGCCGTCCCGCGGCAGCACCGGCGGAGCTGGTCTCCCTCGCCGACGCCGAACGTAGCCATATCTTGGCGGTCCTTGCCGCCTGCGGCGATTCCCAAAGCGAAGCCGCGCGCGTGCTCGGCATCGGCCGGAACACGTTGTGGCGCAAGCTGCGACGCTACGACAGTCTAGGGGCTGGCTCGCTGTGAACCCCGCCCCATCCCTTGCCCAATTCTTGACGGCTGACCATCGACGGCTCGACGCCCTTCTCGATCGTGCGCTTGCGGCGAGCGACGGCGTCGACGCGGAGGCTTATAGCGAGTTCCGTCGCGGATTGCTGCAGCACATCGCGTACGAGGAGAAGCTCGTCATGCCGCGGGTGGAGCGCACTGAACATTCTACGCCATTGATCGCGCGTCTACGCTCGGACCACTCCACGCTGGCAGCGCTTCTGATTGTCAGTCCGCGACGGGACATCCTGCGGACCGTGCGGGAGATCTTGATCGAACACAACCGCCTCGAAGAGGGGGCTGGCGCCATGTACGAGTTAGCGGAAATCAGCTTGGGAAGCTCGGCGGCAGATGTGTTGGAGCGCATCATCGCCATGCCCGCCGTCAAACCGTCACCCCACCGCGACGGACCGGAGATCGAGGCACACTTGGCACGCGCGCTGGCCAAGCGCTCCTAGGCACGCCTCCACGAGCCCTACCCGCCTTTGCTGTCGGCGGGCTCCGGCGCGTCCGGCGCAGCATCAGCGGAAGGGGAAGCCGGCGGACGGGCGACCTCCACTGAGAGGCACACGTGGGGCATGTCACAGCCGACCGTCTTGACGACGCTGCGCGGCAGATTGCGACGCGCAGAATGGCAGGCCGCGCCGCTTGGATCGCAACCCGTAGCGAGCACACTCGCGGTCACGCCGACCAAGCTCGCCCGGAGAAAACGTTCGCGGCGCTCCAGGATGCGTCGCTTGTGCTCGTCGTTGCTCATGACGCGGGCAGTCTGCATCAGGGGATCGGCCGCGCAAAGCATTCGCGGGTTGCTGCGACCCGGGGATTTCCCTGGACGTGCGGCTGCCGGCGTCCCCTCGGCCGTCTTTGGCCCGCGGATTGCTTGGATCGGCAGCGAGGGCGTTTGTTGCGCCACTGTGTGCCAAAGCTTTGTTTGGGGAGTGCAGATCATGATCAAAAAGACCCGCCCACACTGGTTGATTGCCGGATTGCTCTCCATCGCGGCGTGTTCGGGACAGGCGGACAGCGGCGAGCCGGGTCCCGGCCCCGATGTGCCCTTCGATCCGGGCAGCAAGCAATCCCTGAACTTGAGCCCCCAGCAACAGGCCGAGCAGAAAGCCCTCGAGGCAGCGCTGGCGGAGGCAAAGCAGCTCGACGCCACGACCTTCGCCAAGAAGTACGGCGTCGCGTTCTCGACCGCGGGCTTGGGATACGACCCACTCACAGCAAAGCACTTTCCCCTGCTGCAGAGTTCTAATCTTGCCCTTGACGCCCAAGAGCAAGCTGCGCTGGTCAAGCACGGCTTCGTGATCAGCGAGCGCAAGACGTTCCCGAGCTTCGTCTACGGCTACGAGAGCATCTACATGATGGATTTGCCCGTCTACATCTCGGCGGACTCCATCTTGTACGCGGTGCATGAGTCCTACGACAGCATCCTGATGCAGCTTGAAATGACGCAGTTGATCCCGGCACTCACCAACATGCTCAGCAGCATGCGCAGCGAGCTCGGGGCTGGCGTGGGAGCAAACATCAGCCCCGCGGCGTTGAAGGACACTGACTTCTACTTGAGTGTAGCGCTGAGCTTGCTCTCCGGCAGCTTCGAGGCGCCCGTGGCCGGCGGCGACTCCGTGACGGCTGAGGCATTCTTTCAAGCGGCAACGAACGCCACCGGCGCCAAAAAGGTGCGACTCTTCGACGTGGACCGCAACGTCGACTTCTCGCAATTCAAACCACGGGGACACTACGCAAACGAGCCACTGCTGAGTCGTTACTTCCAGGCCATGATGTGGCTGGGCCGCATCGACTTCCGCATCCTGGAGACCCAAGAAGACGGCAGTCAGATCTTCCGTCTCCGTCAGCTAGAAGCGGCGTACGTGATCCGCGCGCTCATGCAGCAGAGCGCCCTCGATAACTGGACCAAGATTGACAGCGCTGTGGGTGCATTCGTGGGCGAGTCCGACAACATGACGTTGCCGCAGCTGGATGCGCTGTTAGCGGACGTCGGCCTTTCGAGCGCAGCGCAGCTGAAGCAGGTGTCCGATGCCACCCTGTCCCAAGCCGTTGTTGACGGTGGCTACGGCACGCAGCGCATCTCCAGCCATATCATGATCAACGGCCTGGACGACGCCACGCTGCCCCTGTCCAGCACGTTCTTACTGCTCGGGCAACGCTACGTGATCGACAGCCACGTCTTTTCCAACGTCGTCTACGACCGGGTGGCGGGCGGCAGCGTCAAGCGAATGATGCCCAATCCCCTTGACGTCGGATTCGCTGCGCTCGGAAACAACCACGCGGGCATGCTGCTCGGAACAGAGCTGGCGCAATACGCCTACGCACCGGATCTGGCGAGCATGCGCGTGCTGGTAGACGCACACCCCCAAGAAATGTGGCGTGAGAATCTGTATACGGGTTGGCTCTCCACTTTGCGCAGCCTGTCGCCCACGCCGGAAGTCGCCGACCCTGCAAAAGCCGGATTGCCCACGGTGGCAGGCAGTGAAGCCTGGAGCCGACGGCTGCTCAATACGCAGCTCGCGTCTTGGGCCGAGCTGCGTCACGACACGATCTTGTACGCCAAGCAGTCGTATACAGGAGGAGCGTCCTGCGAGTATCCGTCCGCCTACGTCGATCCGTATCCGAAGTTCTACCAAGAACTGCGACAGTTCGCCGAGCGTGGCAAACAAGTCGCCACGCAATTCTCCCAAGGCGACGCGGCGTATTTCACACGCCTCTCCGACGTGCTCACCACCCTGGAAGAAATGGCGCAGAACCAGCGCAGCGGCGCGCCCCATAGCGCGGCACACCTGGCGTTCATCAATCAAGCCGTGAAGATTGAACCTGGCTGCGGTGAGCCGTCCTTCGGTTCCGGCTGGTACAAGGATCTGTTCTACGCGCCCAACGATGCCATCGAGCTCGATCCAGTCATCGCAGATGTACACACCCAACCGACGGACGAGGGCGGCAGCCCAGTGGGACGCGTCCTGCACGTCGGCACCGGCATGCCTCGAGTCATGGTCGTGACGACAAACGACTGCAGCGGCGCGAGCACCTACGTGGGTGTCGTTTCGAGCTACTTCGAGAAGATCACCGAAAACTTCGAACGCCTCGACGACAAGGCCTGGTCCGCGGACATCCAACTCGCCACCCCCGCCGACGTGCCCTGGTTGCAAGATCTCGTGGTGCGCTAGATCCGCGCACGCGCGCCGTGCGGGCTTTTGGATTGAGTACGGGGCCGATCAAACCCGTCGGGCTCGTGTCCGCACGCAGCGCCGCTGGCTCGGGCAAGGCACCTTAGGGCGGTCGATCCACGGGGAAATCCATTCGCGGCAGGCAAGGCAAGCTGCAGCGAAAGCGCCGCCTTGCGAGCGGACTGCAACGGGGGCGTGCTGCCAGCCATGTACAACCTGGTAGCGGGAATCCTGGCGTGAGCGTCAGGGATCGCGCACCAAGCGAGGGATCCGGGACTGCACGGTCGTCGGGACCCGCGCACGGAAAAGATGCGTCGAGGCTTGCGAATGGGAGCGGTGCGTTCTGGATTGCGAAGGCGTTCTGGATTGCGAAGGCGTTCTGGATTGCGAAGGCGTTCGGGATTGCGAAGGCGTTCTGGATTGCGAAGGCGTTCTGGATTGCGAAGGCGTTCTGGATTGCGAACACGTTCTGGATTGCGAAGGCGTTCGGGTTCGCGAAGCGGAACGATGCGTTGGCGCTCGCAAATAGGAGGTGCGTTCGCCATTGAAATGGGAAGTGCGTTCGCCACTGCAAATGGAAGCGTTACGCCCGAAACTACGAAGGGGAGCGGCGCGTCCGGGATACGGAAGCGCCGGCGACCTGCGTCGTTCCGAAGGTCGCGGCTCCGAGGCGCCCAGGCCCTTGAAGAGGCCCGCTGGATCCGCCTCTCCGCCGGGGCGCCGGCGCACGCTTGGATACGATGATGCAGTCAGTGAACACAAAACAAACAGGCACAATGCGGTGGGCGACGCCCAGACGGCGATCCACGCACGAACACGAAAACGCGACGGCCCCGCGAAGACGCGCGGAGCACGAAGCAGGACTTCTTCACCGCGATGCACCACAGACACGAAAGCCCGACGGCCCCGCGAAGACGCGCGATTCAAACGAGCGGTGCGCGACGTGGTCGAACGGTACTGTGCCGCGCTCGAAAATAGCTACGAATTTGATTGACACGGATCTCGGCGCTTCGAGCTTGAAAGTCGCGGCGCGC
>CALMUT010000009.1 GCA_937872925.1 uncultured Myxococcales bacterium
CACGCGCGTGCTGCAGCGTGATGAAAGACGCGACATCTACCTTGACACCTACCGCTGCTGATGACGATCGTGTGGTGCTTGGGCGCCAGTTGGCTCGGCCTGGGCATGCAGACGATCACCATCGGCCTGCTCATGGTGTGGGCACTGTTCTGCAGCGGCATGGCGACCCTGATGGACCCCTGGGGCAGCATCAGCGCCGTCGGCTTCACGCTGGCGTTTCTGCTCGCGTGTTACAAGCCGAGTCTGACAGCCTACGCCGTGCTCGGCGCGAACATCGTGTTGATCGTCAACCAGATCGCCATCAGCCTGCTACGTGCTCGGCGCGGGTTCCAAGCGCCACCAACCCTGCGCGGCAGCGTGGGCGTCAAGCGCGCGTGAATCGTGGGCACGTGCAGCAGTGCGGGAAGCGTGGGGCCGGGCCGCCGAGCGTCGCGACCCAAACCAAAAAAGCCGGAAGTGTCGCTGCCCGCGTGCTTCATTGTCCGTTCATGGAGACGGCCACATCGCAGCCACAGTTCGTCGAGCTGAAGTTGCCGACCAGGCTGGGCTTCTCCCCCAGGTTCAGCCGGTAGTTGGCTTGGCCGCTGCACCAACTCATTCCCCAGGGCAGGGCGTCGGCTTCGAGGGTCGCGTTGTCGCGCAACACGAGCAATCCGTCGGTCAGTCTTCCCTCCAGGCGCGAGGTCGAGCGGTAGCGCTTGCCTGCGATGGGTTCGGATTCGAAGTACCCCGTGGCCTTCCACTCGTCGCCATAGATGTCGTCGATCAGAAGATAGACATCGCCCGCCTTGCACACTGAGTCCCCGGAGGAGTAGCCGCTGTAACTGATAGGCGCGGCGGCCTGAGTGGACGCCTCTTCGACTGGCGCATAGCAGCCGGTCGCTGCGATCAAGAAGAGCGGGACCAGGACTATGGGCTTTCGCACGGAGACCTCCGGGTAGACGACGCCGTACCGACAGCGGATCTCACGGAGAGTTCCGGACGCCGGGATTATTCTCGGGGCAGACGCCGGATTGGTCGCACGCCGCCAGGGCATTTCGTTAGTCTGAGGCGATGTCGACGCTGCTATTTCCAGCCCTCGAACCCGTGTTGCCCTATCTACAAAGCGATGGCTTCGAAGAACGAGCGCTGTTGCTCGCGCTTGAAGCTGCGGGCGTAGAAGTGCGCTTCGTCGACTGGACGGCCGAAGACACCAACGCTTTGGAATATGACGCGGTGAGTCCCAAATTCCTTTGGGGGTACCATCTGCAGCCGGAGCTGTGGCGGCAGACGCTGGACGCCTACGCCGCGCCAAAGTGGGTCAACGACAAGGCGCTGCTGCAGTGGAACGTGGACAAGACCTACCTTCTGGACCTTCGAGACAAGGGCGTAGACGTTGGCGAGTTGGAAATCGTTGCCGCCGGTGGATCCGTGGACCTGGAGGCGCTGGCTCGGAAGCGGGGCTGGGGCGAGTTGGTGGTCAAACCCACCGTGTCCGCGGCTTCGAACGACACGTTTCGGGGCGATCCCCAGTCGCTGCAGGCCCACGCAACTCGGATCTTGGAGGACCGCGCGTTGATCGTACAGCCCTTCTTCGAAGACGTGCTGACTCGGGGGGAAGTGTCGCTGATCTACGCCAAGGACACATTCTGCTACGCGCTCAGTCGCCAGGCCGTGCCCGGTGACTTCCGCGCACACCCTGCATTTGGCGGCGACACGGCATTGCTCGAGCCCCCTCAGGCCATGCGAGCGCAGGCCGAGCACGTGCTCACGCAGCTAATCGCGCTGCCCACCTACGCGCGCATCGACGGGTTTCCGCGGGAAGACGGCACGCTCTTGATCAGCGAGGTCGAGCTGCTCGATCCGAACCTGTTCGTGGGCTGGGCGCCCGAAGCTGCGCTCGTGCCCCTCGCGGCTGCGTTTGCCGAAGCGTGTGGGCGGTGTTGACAGCGTCTTCGTGTGCAGGGCCGCGGACCGAGTCGCACTCTGGCTCAGCGACGCTCGCGAGTCATTGCTGCGATTCGAGGGCGTCAACCAGGGCGCGTGATAGTTCGACCCGTAGCTCACGGTCGAGGGCGCGCATTTTTAGATCTCGGCCGTCCCAGCCGGCCTCACCTAGGAAGCTCCAGTCCCAGCTGCCTTGGCTGCGGGTGGAGATGCACAGGGCGGTGCCTTGCTTGCCGGAGTCGACGCGGTACTCCACGCCGCCGATTTCCAATTCGAGGACGGCGTCGCTGTCGTAGTTGACCGTGTCGTCTGCGTTGTTCACGCGCCGAGCATAGGGCGATCACGGTTGACACGAAAAGTAGTTCTTGAGCTTCAGCGCAACTTTGCACGTCATTCCGCTGGGGCAGGCAGCGGGCAATCCGGGATAGCAGAGCACTTCCCAAGAGGCGCCGCCGGAAGAGCTGCAGCTCGTGCGGCAAGTGACGTCGCCCTTCAACAGGCCGTTCGGGTGGATCTCCGCGCAGCAGACGTTGGGTGCGCCACCGCAGTCTGCGTTGTCGTCGCAGAACATCTTCACATCGCTGCAGGCGCCGTTGGCGGCGACGCACTGACCTTCGAAGGTGCTAACCGCTGGGTTGCGACAGCACGCCTGCGTCTTCACGTCGCACGCGCCGCCTGGGCAAAAGATGCCCGCCTGCCCTGGGATCCCCCCCGCGCCACCGGTCGCGACGCCGGCCGTGCCGCCCGTGCCGCCGCCGGAACTCCCGCCGGATCCTCCGCTGGGCGCGCCGCCGGTTCCCCCGGTCGCCGCGCCGCTGGTGCCCCCGGTCGCCGCGCCGCTAGCTCCGCCGGTCGCCGCGCCGCTGGCTCCCCCCGTGTTTGCTCCTGCGGCTCCGCCCGACGCCACAGAACCCGGAGCGACGCAGCGATTGGAGGTGGGCTCACAGGTCCACCCGTCTTCGCAGGGGCAGGCCTTCCCGTCCAACGAGACGGGCTCCACGCTGCAGCCCGTGACCGCGACGGACCAGGCGCATGCGACCAGGGTGGGGCGGAGCGAGGGCATTGCATCAAACATAGCACTGTCGGCCAGGGTTTTGTGTCCCGGCGGCGGGCTTTGGTCCGGGCGTTGTCCGGGCAGCGGGTCGTCGCCGAGGCCCAAGGGCCTATACTGCGGTGAGATGAAGCACTCCGAAGAGATGACCGCGCAAGCGCGGATCGAGCGGCGGCCCCTGGGCAAGAGCGGCATCGTGGTTTCGCGCCTGGGCCTCGCGGGTTCCTTCGGGATCGACGCGGACGCTGTCGAGCGAGCGTATCATGAGTTCGGAATCAACTATTTTTTCGTCACTCCCCGCATGAAAGGATTGGTCACCGGGATCAAACGTCTGATCGCCGCCGGCCACCGTGAGGATTTGGTGATCGCCGCTGGCGCATCCATTCCAACTGGCGGCGGTGTCGAGCGCAGTTGGGCGAAGCAGGCGAAGCTCTTCGGCGTCGACAGTATCGACGTCTTTCATCTCTTTTGGGTTCAAGCAGACTGGTATGTGAGTGGTCGTACCTGGCCCGCAATGCAGAAGCTGAAGCAGACTGGCAAGGTGCGCGCGCTTGCGATGTCCTGTCACGATCGCCCGCGCGCCCGCGCTTTTGTGGATGAGCTGTCCCTGGACGCGCTCATGCTTCGCTACAACGCCGCACACCGCGGCGCAGAGCGAGAGGTTTTTGACAGCCTTGGCGACGAACGCCCCGGAATCGTCTCCTACACGGCCACGCGCTGGGGGCGCCTGCTGAAGACGGCCGGTGGCCTGGGCCCCATGACCGGCCCGGAATGCTATCGCTTCGTCCTCGGACACCCGAAGGTCGACGTGGCGCTGTGCGGAGCGCGGGATTTTGCCGAGTTGGCGGCGGATGTGGCAGGCGTGCTCGCGGGACCGCTGCCCGCACAGCGGTTGGCCGAGGTACAGCGTTTCGGCGACGCGGTCCGCAAGACTGCCACGGGTCGGATCGGGTTTCTTGGCGTGTAGGGGAGAGGGCTCGGCGACTCGCCGAAGCGCTCCGCGACGCCCGTGGCGCCAACGCTGGAAGACAGTCGTCACGCGCCCGTGCGCTTGGCGAGCTTTGATGTTTGGACTGTTGACGCCAGTGACGTCTCGAGCCGTCCGGTTTCGTTAATCTCCTAACGGAGCGCGGCGCTTCTGGTGACGCCGCTGCGGAAATCGCTCTTGGGATTGTCTGGCCCGACACTTGCGTAGGGTTGAACCTAGCGCGCACGGGTGTGCGGGGCGACGGCGAGACGGGCCGACAAGAGGAACGACGGAGGACGACATGGATCTGAAGTGGACCAGACGGCTTGCAATGGGCCTGTCACTCGTAGCCTTGAACGGAGTTGGGTGTGCCGAAGAGCGCGACCCCATCAACCAAGTGCAACCCAATGCGCTGGCGAAGGATTTCTTCGTCGGCGACCTGGCGGACGACCTGGATAATCCCGTGTTTTTCTCCAAGGCGTTCGTCATCGATCAGTCTGCGGGTCAGAACGGAATGAGCGTCGGTCTGTATTCAGGGACGGATCGAATAAAGTGGGAAATCAGCGAAGACTACTTGATCGCTCGCAAGGCGTATCAGATTGCCAAGGGGCAGGACCACCATGGATTGCCGGACGGCGAACCGAATGGGACCGTCGTGGCGAAGTTCCGGATCACGAGCCACTTTGACGTGAAGCGCCAATACAACCCTCAGACCGGCGAAGAGCTGAATATCGTCTCGGAGAACGCGACGGACCGCCCCTGGCAAGAGCGCAAGTTCATGCGCGTGGATTGGTCTAGCAACATCGTTGTGGACCCGATGTGGAGCGAGATGTTCTTCGCCAAGCTGTTCGGCGACATGACCGTGGAGCCGCTGACCTACACGGTGACGGATCCCACTAGCGAAGATGCGCCGTACTTCGACGTGAAGGACGGGTACTTTGATGTCACCAACAAGTACTACGTGTCACCCAAAGAGGAGTACTTCGCGCCCTGGGGCATCAGCCTCCCGACCTGCGCGCTGGTGGGCATATTTGCGAACTCGACCGCATACGATTGCAACAATCAGGAGGCGGTGATCCGCCATAGTTTTTGGAAGGTAAAGGCGGACCACGATTTCGAGCCCACGGAAAATACCAAACGCAAGCTGGACGTGATCGCGAGCTTTGGGGGTGCTGGAGACAGCCTCCAGCCTGGCTTTGCGGGTGGCACGACACAGTGCTGGGACCCCCAGTACGCGTACACGGAGGCGTGCTTTCGACAGTATCTCGTCAAGACCAACTTCTGGGCTCGGAGCCACGTCGACATCGCCTGTGGAAGCGACGTCGATGCCAATGAAAACGGCACCGCCGACGAGTGTGAATCCCACAGCGGCATGAAGGGCTCGCAGTGTGATCTATTCCACAACAAGTGCACCATGCCGCTCCGCGAGCGCTCTGTGAAGGTCGTTGGCTACTGGCTGAACAAGGAGACCCCTGCGATCCTCCTCGACGCCGTCGACGCCGACGGAAACCCCACAGGCGTCTTGGACGCGACGGGACAGCCCGCCGTTCGCGGGCCGATGGAGGATGTGATCCACACGTGGGACCAAGCAACCAAGGTCGCCCTGGCCTACGGCCGAGAGGTCGAATGTCGCCGCACTGGCGATGGCGATCGCGCAAGCTGCCATGCGCAGTTCTTCGAGATCGGACCCGACGGCAAAGACGTGCTGCAGATGCTGTCCTTTGGCGGTTGGGGCGTAGCGACACCGCGGCCACAACCCCAAGACGCCGCGCGGGCCATGACCGCGTGTCATGCACCCGTGCGCGCCTACGACGATCACGAGACCTGCGGTGAAACTGGCGAAGTGGCTCGGAATGGGGACCAACGTAAGAACTTCATCTACTACTGGCCTCACGATTCCGATGCGCGCTACGGGGGCGTCGCTGGTTTGGGTCAGGATCCCGAAACCGGTGAAAGCCACGGCACCACAGCCACCGTCATGGGCCGCTCCGCGACCCGCGCGGCAGCGAACTACCGCGACTATATCCAGTACGCGATGGGCGACTTTAGCGAGGCCGACATAACGAACGGGACGCCCCAGTTCATCTACAACAAGATCGCCCAGAACGGCTATTCACCCCTGAGCAAGATGGCGAAACAGGCCGCGGGCAAGAGCGTCGAGGCGCCCGCGCCTCAAAGCGGACCGACCTTTGGCGATGTGCAGCCGATGCCGAAGCAGTCGCTGTCTGCGTTCCTCAAGGCGCAAACGAAGACGGCGTACGACCCATTGCTCCAGGCGCAATCCCAACCGCTGTGGGAGTCCTTGGCCGCGAAGGTCCGCGGCACGGAGTACGAAGCCATGGTCGTCGATGCGGACTGGGCCATGCATACGACGGGTGCCGATCCGCGCGGCCCCGTGACTGGATCCATGCTGGACGCCGCGTCACCCTTGCGGAACCTCGATCCGGGCAGAATGGATCTTTGGCGCGCTCAGATGAATGCAAAGCTCGCAGCCAAAGGCGTCTGCTTCGTTGAAGACGTGCCGCGCATCGGTAGCATCAACTTCGCGGGCATTAGCCGCTGGTACCTGGACAAGTTCGAGGAAATGGGCCTGGACGCCGATATCAAAGCGGGCGGAGCCAGAGACCTTGGGCTCATGAAGCAGCGAGGCGACTACATTTACGAGGATCTCTTCAAAGGCATGGCCAAGGGCATCGCCATCCACGAACTCGGTCACTGCCTGGGCATGCGTCACAACTTTGCTTCCAGCTACGACGCTCCGAACTTCATGCCGCAGTACTGGCAGCTTCGCACCAGCGAAGGCGCCGAGGATGCCTGCCCGTTCAACTCCAATCAGGCCAAGGGGTGCTACGGACCGCGGACGATAGACGAGGAGACGGACGACGAACGGGGCATCGCGCCGCGGGATGGAGCCGGCAGGAGTCAGGGACGACCTGGAGTCGGCTACTTCGGCAATACCTCTGTCATGGAATATGAGCAGGACTATTTGTCACCCGGCCTCGGCACCTACGACATGATGTACATGAAGGCCGTCTACGGTGGCGTGCTGGAAACCTTTGACAGTGATCGCGGCGAAGAAGAAGGCGGCATCCCAGCAGCCGGGCAAGACCAGTTTGCCCTCAACCTGGGGCTGCAGCTGAGCGAACTGAATACCCTCGGTCCGAACGTCGCGCACTACACGAACCTGAGCCAGGCGCTCAAGGTCTTCAAGCCGAGCTACTGCCGAGACGCAACAGCCGAAGAGTTGGCGCTGGGGGAGTGGCGAGTCGTGCACGGCAAGATCTGCAGCCAGAGCCCGCGAGATCACTTCCGTTGGAAGGACTTCGTCGATGACAACGCCGACGGCAACAAGATGCCTGTGGATTGGGTCAATCTGACCGCGTGGAAGACGCGGCGGTCCGCTTCGCCGGAGCAATCGCCTCGCCAACGCTGGAACTACCGTTACGGTGAGACCTACGGACACGGCTACATGCACACCAATCATAGTGACAACGGCGCCGACGTGTACGAGGTGACGATTGGGAACAGCAAGATGTTCGAGCTTACCTATCCGCTCACGTACTTCCGGCGGAACAACAAGACCTACGCCTATTCGAACTTGCCGGCATCGACGGCCAATCGCTATCTGGAACGAGCGCGTGCGTTCCACTGGATCCTGGAGGACCGAGCCTTTGGACCCGAGTACGAAGCAGCGCGGCTTGAGACCTTCCACTTCTTGGCGCGCGCCGCCCTGGCTCCCGAACCGGGGCCGATGAAGCGCTTCGTCATGAACGGCCAAGCTGTTTATGACGCGGACCCAGACGACCAATTACAGTTCGCACCCGATTTTCAAGTCGGGATCGGCGATGGCCGTTACGTGTCTGCGGAATTCAGCAACGTGAAAGGTGGCAACTGGGACTACCTGTCCTGGATCGAACACGCCGGGTACAACGCTGAGCGCGGCATGGCCATGCGGGCGCTGCTGGATGGTCGTCCGACGTTGTTCACTATTTCCCGTGAGACGTACCTAGATGGCCGCAACGTCCTGCGGAACTACCGCGACGACGAGCCCGATGCCGTGGATCGTTTGATCGGCGGCGTGCTGTCTGAAGACTGGCCGAGCGTGGGCATGTGGGTGGACAACACCAACATCGCCGACCCGGCCGGAGGCCTCCCTTTCCGATCGATACAGCCCCTCGACCTGACGGTCCCCACGCCATCGCGGCCTGCAGGAAGCACGCCGATATTCCCCAACATCGGATTCCGTCAGCAAGTTTGGTTGGTCATCAACGCGAACCTGTTCGGCCGCATGAACTCCGACACGACGCTCTTGAACAAGATGCAGATCTTCATTGAGGGAGTGGACTTCATCGCGGCGATGCCGGAGACAGAGTTGGTCAAATTCACCGATCCCAACAGCGGCTTCACCTACGTTGCGCGTCTATACGGAGACGAAACCATCAACGGAAAGACGGTCGACAAAGGGATCGCGTCGCGCATGCTGCAACACGCCAACGAGCTGAAGGCCACCAACCCTGCACAACTGCAGAAGTACGTGGGCCTGCTGGACGCGGCTCGAGGCGTCGCAGCGATCTACGCGAAGGCCGGGATCTACAATTCGCTGCCGGACCCCGATTGAAAGCAGGCGCGAAGGGGCGGCGGGCTGGCGCGACGCGGCGTCGGGCCGGCGGGCTCAGCTGCCGTCGGTCTTGCGGGTGTCGCAGGCAACCGCGCTGGGGTTTGCGGGTTCGAAGAAGATCGGATTCACGAAGCCGGCGTCGTTGTCGGGGGCCAGCGTCTTGTTTTCCCGGATTTGCACCATCACGTAGCCCAGTTTGGCCCCGGTGGGCACACCGCTGACGCGGTCGATGCTGGTCGTACCGCTCCAGACTTGTCCGGCACTGAGCTTGGTATCTTGAAGGATCTTGGTCTCGACTCCGTTGCGCCACACGCTGACATTGTAGTTGTGGGTCTGCACGGGTCTTACCAGGAGCTTCACGTCGAAGCTGGTGCGGGCGGGCTGCTCACACGCGGGCAGGGTAGAACCGCCCCAGAAATCGTAGGCTCCGTCGCCATTGGCGTCGATGGTCACGTCCGCGACCACCGCCGGGTCGAGATCTTGAACCACGGTGACCCGGCCTTCACGCAGCGCCGCGACCACGAGGTTCGGCGCATTGCTCGCGGCGGCGGACGTCGAAGCTAGCGGCTTCACCCACATGAAGGGCGCATCCATGTGCGTCAGATCGATGATGCCGTGGAAGCTGCTGCAGCCCGTGCTGCCGGTGTAGGGAGTGCCATTCACGTGGCAGTCGGTTCCGGCGATGCCGATCCAGCGCCGACCGGCTTGCAGGCCTTGGTCGCGCCACCACTCGGGCGCGTTCATGTTCGTCAGCGTTGGGTCCGGCGTGTTGACCTCGGCTCCGTCGACTAGATCCAGGTTCGCGAGCTGCCACTTCATGGGAGGCTCGATCACTGCGTTCTGCGTCGGGTGATTGATGTAGACCAGTGCGCCCGCTGCCTTCAGCTTTTCAATGCTGGATTTGGCCTCCGCAACAGTCAGGGGGTCGTCTCCGTGGCCGCGGTGATCCGCGCGCTTGCACGGCGCGTCGGGCCCGTCGAAGGTTGGGCTGTTTACGTTGTGGTTCTCATCCGTGTCGTCACACTTGTCCGGAGGCAGTGGCGTAGCGGTGTGCACTTGCTTCGCCGTCGCTAGATCGGTGATGTTCGCGGTCTTGGGGATCTGCGGCAAAAAGTTGCCCACGACGGTCATGTGCCCCAGCGCGCTGGTCCACTCCATGCCATGCACGACGCTCGGGCCGCTGGGGTCTGCCTTGTCGTACTTCCGGAACGTATCGGTGTACCAAAGCCCCACGTTGTCGTGGTCTGTCACGATGACTGCGCCGATGCCGTGGCCCTTCGCCGCGGCCATGAGCCATTCCAACCCGGACTCGGAGTAGCTGCGCAGCAAGAGCTGGTGACAGGCCGCGTCGTCCCCCAGGGTTTGAAAGCAGCCGTTGAACCAGTTGATGCGATTGGCGTACACCGGTCCGCCGGAGTTGGCTTTGACGTCGGCTATCGAGTGGGTGTGGGACACGACGCGGATCCAGCCGTTGCCCCAAGTTGCCGGATCGGCGTAGTCCGGCTTGGCCAGGCGCACCGCCGGACCCTCTACGCGGCAATTGCCGTCTACGGTCGCGACCAGGCGCAGAAATATGTCCGGGGACGTCTTGTTCACCGTGGCCGTGCCAGCGGAGAGCAGCGCATCCACCGGAGCCATCACCGCTTGGAAGGACGTTCCTGCCGCGTCCGGCGCGACTTCTGCAAAGACCTGAGTGCCCGCGCTTCCTCCGCTCCAAGTGAGCAGGACGTTGTAGTCGTCCTTGCCCGCGTTGAGCTCGATCTTGGCGTTGTCGAGGCTGGGCGCAGCCACGTTCGGGCACGTACCGGCGTCCGCCGGAGGGATGCCTCCGGTTCCTGCGAACGCGCCAGCTCCGCCGGACCCACTCGCAGCGCCAACTCCGCCGCTGCTGCCCGCGTCTGCGCCGCCACTGCCGCCGCTGCGCCCCGGACCGCCCCCACTATCGCTTTCGCCGCACGCCATGGCGACGATGAGCGCACTTGCGCTCGCGCCGACCCACCCTAGCTTTGCCATGAGGCAATCCTACGCGAAACTCAGCGCACATTCCGGAGAATGACATCTGGATCGCTGCGACGGCCTGACACGCAGGGGAAGATCGCAGCCACAACTCAGGGAAGCCGGCGGCAGGCAAGCGCGTAGCAGGCGATAGTGGGACGGTTCTTGCTGATCTTAGCCATGCTCGCCTTTGCGACGGACGCGCGCGCCTGGGCCTGCGCGGACGAGCCCCCCGCAAAGCTTGCTTCGAAGGCTGTGCCACGCAACGCCGCGCTCCGCGTCCGTTTTCCGCGGCAACACATGGAGCCGCGCTTCGTTCCGGAGTTCGCTATCGAAGCGGGCAAACAGCGAATCGCCGTACGCGTGATTGCGCTGCCACGCCAGCAAGCCCTGGTATCGCCGCTGCAGCCGCTGCTGGCCGGAACGCGCTACCGACTCGTCTGGACGATGAGCAAAGAAGCAAAGCGCATCTACGGCACGCCAACCTTCGTCGGCTCGGGCGCGCAGCGTGACGAGCAAGAGCGCGCCTTCGCCGCGACGGGTCGTTTCGAGGTGGGCGAGTTCGAGACAACCGACTACATCGACTCGCAGCCGCCGCGTTGGACTACCCCGCCGAAGGCCGTCTACGTGGACGTTGGCTCATTCTGGTGGCACCCCAAGACAGACGCCCCTGGCTACGTTCCTCCGATTCGCGTTCGGGCCTGGCCTCAAGGTTATGTCGATGTGAGCGCGGCGCGGGACGACCGAACGCAACGCCAGGACTTGCTCTTCCTCGCCTGGGTCGTCGATCCCAATCCGCGCGTCGTCACTCCCTCGGGCAAGTTCAGCGGTGACGCTCACATCGCAAGCAGCAACGTCTTCGTCATCGGTGACAAGTCTCGAATGTCGGACTGCGCAAAAATGTGGCAGGCGACGTTCCCGGCGAAAGTTCGGCAGATCCCCATGGCGGTGATTGCCGTGGACGCCGCTGGGAACTCGAGCACACCGCACTACTTCGTCTTGAATCGCCTCAAGCGCCTCGCAAAAGCGCCGCGCTGGTGATGGCCCACCTAGCGGGACACCCGAGTTGTGGCGCGCTTTCTGGAGTGCTCACGGTCCGGCGCCAACACCATCGTGACAGCAGCGAAACCCAACCGTGGGGCTGTGAGCGGTCTTCGGCACGACGTTGTGTGCCTCAGCACACGCTGCGCGGGCGTCGAACCCGCGAATCACGCAGCGAGAACCACTCGGCTCGGGCTCGCACGCCGCCTCCCACTCGGAGACGTTGCTCGACATTCCGTGGAGCCCCGGGAAGCCACCGGCACACTCGGGGCGCGAGAGCACGTCGAAGCCCCAGGGAATCGGAGACGGATCGCACGTGCTAATCAGCGTGTCGCCGTACGCGAACTTCTTCTTCCCACCCGAGCTGCACGCGTTGAACCATTGACTCACGGCCGGATCATCGAAAACCTCGTAGTCGGAGGCGCCGCCTCCAATTGCGCCGCAGAGGCGCTTGCCTGCCCATTTGCAATAGACATCGGCGTCACACCAATCGACGCAAACCGCCGGTGCGTTGGGGCTTTTCCCGGACAGTTTTTGCATGCACGCAGTGTCGTAGTTCAGATTCGTGTTCGGAGCGCAGTAGCCCTGCTGTCCTGCAGTACCGACCTTTGCCGCGATGAAGGCGTCGTATTGCTCAAACGTCACTTCGGTGGCGTCAACGCAGTACGGCTTGCCGTTCGGCGCCTTCACCTCCATCAGCGCTGGCCCAGACAAGCCAGCAGGGCAGACACTCTTCGGCCCGCCGTCGCCGGGTTGTCCCGCGCCACCATCCGCAGCAGTGCCTCCAGTGCCTCCAGTGCCGCATTGGCAAGCGTCGAATGCACTGCCGTCCGCCTTGCACACTTGGTACCCGCTGCATGCTGCGGGCCCAGTGCATGCCTTGCTCTCGCCAGCGACACAGGCCTTGTCGTCGATACTCGGGCTCTCCGAGCTGCATGCGACGCTGGCAAAAACCGCGCCAAAGACGACCACCCAACCGAGTCGTTTCAGTCGGTCCATTGTTCGCTTCCCGCATCGCGGAATGACCAATCCGGATCCGTCCTGCCGGTCTCGCCGACTCCGAAAGCCGGAACCTCGACTGAGGTCCTCAGCAAGCTTTGGTTCATCCGACTACCTCGAGTGTTGCCGATTCCGAACGCAATTTCAGTGGCTCCCTGCGTGCCCAGTGGCGACCACGGTAAGATACGCGAAAGTGCAGCATCGTGATCGCAGCAAAACTGGCGGGACGTGAAGTTGGTGTGCACGTGTGGGTGCGAAGCACACGTGTTCCGTGTCGCGTCCCGGTCGTGTGCTGAATAATGGGCTTTGATCAACGATCGCGCATCCACAAGTTGAGCAGATTCTGCGCAACTTCCGAAAAAGCCTTTGAGATCGGGCACGTTCGCGGGGTCGGTCGGAACCGTTCACCAGTTGCGTGAAGAACAGAGTTGTCGTCTGGTCTGGGGTCGCGTCGCAAGCCCCAGGCCGGTTGAACGACGACTATCGTCGAAATGTGCTTTCCTCTTGGCAGGCGCAAACATGCGGGTAAATCAGTTGGTCGTCGGCGTGGGTTTGGTGTCTGGCGCCGGGTTCTGGTGCGCCACAGCAGGCGCGGCCCGTTCTGAGTGGAGTCTGAGCTCTGTTGGCGCGGGCGTTGTCGCGACCGAATGCTCTTCCGACATTAGCGTCGGCGCCGATCGGCTCCAGCTTGTGAACCAGGCAGTGGGTTTTCGCTTTATGGGGCGCAACGGACCCCTGCGATGGGGCGGATATGGCGATCTGTTCGGTCGCACTCGCAGTGGGTTCGGCACCGAGGTGTCGGCACGTTCTGCGGCTCTGACGGCGGGTACCGCTCTGTGGACCGACGGAGGCTACGCTGCGTTCGTTGAAGCAGGCATGGGCGGCGGAACTGTTCTGGTGGACGTGGCCGGCCCTGACGGGCCGCAGAGAACGCTGGTGACTTCCGCGGAGTTGTCGCTTGGGGTGGACTACCTCATCGGGTCGTCGGCAGAAGAGGGAGACTTCTCGCCGCTCCTCGGCATGCGGCTCGGATATCGTCGCCAGCTCGCACACTCGCGTGAACCGAATGTGCGGGTGGATTGGTCTGGTGTCTACCTACAAGTGACGGTGGGAGTTGCGTTCGGGCGATGAGTCACTGGCGCATGAAACTGCTGGTTGCACTTGCTCTTCTTGGTGAAGGCTCGCTGGCCGGGGCTGCGGGTGCGTCAGAGGGGCAAAGCGCTGGCGACAGAGAGCGTGTCCGTGCCGCGACTGCCTGGTATCTAGCGATGGGCGTGGCGCAGTCTTCGCTGCCAGCGATCGACAGTGAGTTGTTGGCTCGGGGGTACTCGGGCCTGCCTCGCAACCAAGTGTTGTTGGGCTTCGGTGCGCATCAGCCAGTTGGTCGTTTCGGGGGATACGTTGGGTTCGATGTGGTCGTCCCCGACAAGTTGGTCAGCGCGTCCGGCAGCATGCGCCTCCTGCAATCCACCGCGGCGATCGGTGCTTCCTGGAGCGCTTTCCAGCTGGAGGGCTTCTCCCTTGACCCCACTGTCGGTGCCTTCGTGCGTCAGCTCAAGTTCGGCGATTGTTCTGGCGAAAACTCGCTTTGCCCGTCTGAGCGAGTCTCGTTCGGTTTGGACATGTCCGTCCGGATGCTGCTGCGACAGGGGCGCGCTGCTCGCGGCGCAGGGTGGCTTCTGGGAACTGCACTGGGCTATCGCTGGGAGCCGTTCCCGTCGGACTGGAGGAACGGCCCGCTGGAGAATTCACAACCCAAGGTCGACAGTTCGGGGCTGATCGGACAGCTGCTCGTGGGGTTCTGGATCCCGACATAGCGTGTGCAGTTGCAGTCCGCTCGTCCCGCCAGCTACTAGGCTCTTTTTTCGGCGTTCCACTGTCGCGCCTGCCGGTAGCTCGTCACGCACCGAGTTGGATGCTGCCGATGATGCAGCGGCGGATTGTCAGAAATCCGCTGCGGCGTCGAGGGGCGAAAGCAGCGGAGTTTGGCGATCTCGCGTCGCGCGGGGTATCTTTAGCGGATGCTTGGACGAACCATCTGCGGACTGCTGGCTGCGTCGGCGCTGTGCGCTGGTTGTTCTTCCAAGTCGAAAAGCGTTGCCAGCGGCACCGGCGGCGCCGGAACCGCGGGTAGCGGGGCCGCGGCGGGCAGTGGGGCGACAGCAGGCAGCGGGGGAACTTCAGGGAGCGGCACCGGCGCAACGGGCGGCACGGCCGGGTCCGCGGGCGCGCTGGGGACACCAGAGAAATATCGCAGCGCCGCCTACGCCGAGTCCCTCGTGGAGGTAGCGGGCAAGCTTTATTTCACATCGGGATCGCCGACGAGCTTCCTCGACAGCAAAGTTACTGAGCAGAGTACGATCAGCGTTGGCAGCTACGTAGACATTGTCACCGGACCCGTGGGTCGGTTCCTGAACATCGTGCATGTCAACGGCTTCCTGTACTGGACCAATCAGGGCACGGGCACCCTCAACACGGGCAGCGTCGAAAGTTACGAACTGCCGGACGGGCCGCAAAAGAGCCTCGCGACGAAAGTCGACATGGCGACCGGTCTCGCCGTGGTCGGCGACACGGCGTACTTCACTCGATTCACTCCTGCCGGACAGATTCGCGTTGCGGGTGGCACCACGGGCCTGTTGTACCAGAACCAAGAGAAGCCCAGCGGCATCGCGGTTGTGGGGAGCACCTTGTATTGGACTAATTTCGGTCCGCAAGCAGGGCTCATGAAGGGCCCGGCCTCAGCCGGCAGCGCAAGTCTCGTGATGCCCCTCGACTCGGCGGGTGCCATTGCTGAAAACGGAACTCACGTGTTTGTGGCGCATGCGGGCGGGATCAGCAGATTCGCAGTCGCCGGCGGCGCACCGAAGCAAATAGCGACCGACAAGGACATCCACACGATCCGCCTATCGTCCAAGTATGTCTACTGGACCAGCAGCACGAGCAACACAGTGGCCCGCGCGGAGTTGGACGGCGCAAACCGTGTCGAGCTATCAAGCAACGGCGCGCTGGAACCGCGCGGCCTGGCAATCACGCCACCGGCAATCTACTGGACGGAGTACGGCGCCCAGGGGGCCATCATGAAGCTGGTCATTCCGGGCGGGACGTGACCGCGTCTGCACCCCCGCCCCAAGGCAACACGTTTCGCTACGGAAGCTCGCCGCCTCTTGAGCCTTGACCGCGAGCCGGGGCAGGGGGGGCGGTCTCGAGCTTGGAAAGGGGATTGAGGTGGTCGCGAGCGGGGGCGCGGGAGACGATTTCCAATGGGACAACTTCTCTAACGCGGCGAAGTCGCACGTCTTTTGCTCCGAAGCAGTCGATCCTCCGGCGCGTTCACCGCGCGCGCCGCGAGGCGACGCGAAGTTGGAGAGTGGGCGGGAAACGGGCCTCGCTGCCTGCTATGCTCTGACGAGTGAGCCAGCCGCTACGTCTCGACGAGGCTATCCAGGCGCTAAGACGCGATCCAACACAATCGGTCCGCGTCAAACTCGACGATGGTTTGACCGTCGAAGTGCGCGCCGTCGAGCCTGTGCGTCCGCCTGGGCGTACTGCCGCGGAAGCGTTCCGCGAGATTGGCCGTTGGGAAGGAGAAACGGGCGACGAGCTGGATGCCCTGTTCGCCCGCCAGCACTCCAATCGCCAGGTCCCTGATCTGCCGTGAAGTATGTCGTCGACACCAACATCGTTGCGCGGATCCTCGATGGAGATGCGCGCGTGCTCGGCCACCTTGCCCACGTCGAGCCGAGCGACGTCGGGATCCCCTTGTTGGTTGTGGCCGAGTTGCTGTTCGGTGCTGAGAAGTCAGCACGTCGCGAACAGAATCAGGCGCGCGTCCAGCGTCTGACCGAGACCTTTCCGATGCTGCCGCTGGGGCTTGCGGTAGTGCGAAGGTACGCCGTTGTTCGCGCGGCGGTTGAACGCCTGGGCCGCCCGAAAAGCGATTTCGATCTGATGATCGCTTGTACGGCGCTCGAACACTGCGCGACGTTGGTGACGCACGACACTGCGCTGAAAGACGGGGCGATCGAGGGCCTGGTTTTCGAGGACTGGCTCCGCGCGGCAACGGATGGGGATTGAGGTGGTTGGGCGCCCCTCCTGGTCGTCTCGGCGGCGCTCGGCGTCCAACGCCCCGCTAGCCGGACTTCCAATTGTCGATCAAGAGATCGTACCCAACTGATTGTACGTATTCGAAATGCGCCACGTTTCCAGTCGCGACCGGCACGCGCGCTCGCAGCGCGATAGCAGCGATCAGCACGTCGGGCATACCGATAATGCGACCGCGCTGTTCGAGGTCGGCGTTGATTCGGCCCGCGAGACGAGCGGCGGCGTCGTCGAAAGGCAAAACCTCGACCGTATCCAGGGACGCTTCAAACTGGACGATTCTGTCCTCCCTTGCAACGCGACGAAGACCGTAGATGACCTCAGCAACAGAAACCGCCGAGGTCGTGAAGCGTCCGTGTTCCGTCAAGTAGGCTGACGCCCTTGCAAAAACCGTCTCGTTCCTACCCTTGATGATCTCGGACAGAATATCTGTGTCGAGGAGGGCTCTAGTCATCGACCGACCGCATGCGGGCGGCACTGCGCGCCTCGTAGGCGATAGCGCACACCCGATCTACCAGATCTGGATCGTCGGACATGAGTCCAAGCAACGACGCCCCGCCCGCGGCAGCTTTCGAAGAATTGGGAGTGTCCTGCTCTGCTTCGCTCGACGCCCGTTGGAGCAGCCGCAGGCGCTCATCCAGGGGCAGGCGGCGGATAGCCGCAAGCAATTCGTCGGTCTTCGGAGAGGCCATGCCCCTACTATAGCAGCTGCGGGTACCGGAGGCGCGACCGTTGACCCGGTTGTCTAGGGTCCGCAGTTTTGACCTCGCTGGCTCCGGTTGCGTGGTTCACAGTGTCGCCCGACACCCCTGCTCCGGGGCAGCCACTTCGCTCACGACTCGGTCGATTGTCGCCCCGGACCAGCGGCGAAATCATGCGTTCATGACTCGCCCCTTGTCCGTCTCCGTGCCGCTTCCTTCGACATGGCGCGCTTCGGTGCAGCGCGCCGTGCTGTGTGCGATCTCGCTGGCGCACTTGAGCCTCGTGCAGACGCGGGCGTGGTGCGCTGACAGCCGCCTCTGGGTGCCCCCCCGCGTCTCGGCGGCGCTCACGCGCGAACTCGCTTTCGACAGCGCGTGTGCAAGCTCGGCGCCGCCTCGCCGATCCCCGCCCAAGCTCGTGCTCGTGCAGGCGGCGCTCGCGGTTTCCAAGGGATGACTTCTCTTCGACGCACAGCCGCCTGCACTCCGCGCGAGCGGGGGGGATGATGGCGTCGTGGTGCGGCGAGGATTTCGGACCGCGTTGCGATGGCGAAGGTCGTTGTCTCGCCACCGCGAGAACGTGAGCATTCCCCGATGAAACTCAGTTTGTCCAAAGTGCCGCTGCCGCCGGGCTGGCACGCTTCCGTCCAGCGCACCGTGCTGTGCGCGATCTCCTTGGCGCATCTAAGCCTCGTGCAAGCTCGCGGTTGGTGCGCGGACAGTCGAATCGCGCGCGTCAGGCTCAAGGCGGAGAACGACCGTTTGCGCACGGAGAATGCCCAGCTGCGCGCGATCTCGCGCATCAAGGACGCTCGCATGGCCAAGGTGCCCGCCGCGAATCGACCGCACTACGCGCCCCAAGAGCGCCTGGAGATCTTGGCGCTGCGCGCCGCGGCGTCCTGGGACGCGGCAACCTGCGCGCGGATCTTCCAGGTCGCCGCCGCGACGATTGCCTCGTGGACGCGTCGCCTCGACGAAGGCGGTGAAGCTGCGTTGCTCGAGTTGCCCGTTCCGGTGAACAAGCTCCCCGAGTGCTACGCGGTGGTTGTCGCACAGCTGCGGGCGCTGTTGCCTGCGATGGGTAAGACGCGCATCGCGCAGCTCTTGACCAAAGCCGGCGCTTCCATCAGCGCGTCGACGGTGAAACGGATCCAAGATCGAAAACGGCGGCCGAAGCCGCCGAGTCCACCGGTGCCCGTGTCGCCGCCGCCGGTGCCGGAGCGGCCCCAGTATCTTGGGATCCGGGCGAAGCGACCGCACCATGTGTGGAATGTGGATCTCACGTTGGTACCACTCGTTGGTCGCTTCTTCACAGGCTGGTTTCCATTCAGCGTGCCGCAGTGCTGGCCCTTCTACTGGTGGGTGGGCGGCGTGCTCGACCAGTATTCGCGCGCGGTCATGGCCAAGGCCGTCTTTAGAACGCAGCCGAGCAGCGCGGAGGTGTGCCGCATGCTCGACCGTGGTGTGGTCCGCGCCGGCCGCGGTCCCGCGCACATCATCACCGACCAGGGTGCGCAGTTTCAGGGCGAGTACCGGCAGTGGTGCAAGAAGGTCGGCGCGAAGCCGCGCTTCGGCGCCGTGGGCAGCAGCGCGAGCATCGCAGTGCTCGAGCGTTTCTGGCGCTCGATGAAGGACGAGTGCTTCCGCGTCATCCACGTGCCGCACGCCCTCCACGCCATGCGCGCCGAGCTGGATGCGTACGTCGTTTGGTACAACGAGCATCGTCCGCATCAATCGTTTCGAGGGCTGACGCCGAAGGAGCGTCTCGACGGCGCCGAGTTGCCGGCGCCGGGAAAGAGCGGCGGCAGCGCGCGGACCGAACCGCGCGCGCCGCCGGTGCTCGTCGTGACGAAGTTCCGCGGGCGCGAGCACCTGCCGATCGTCGAGCTGCGACAAGCGGCGTAGGCGAACGAGCGTGCTTGTTGCCTCGCGCGCGATGCGCACGTGCGACGGCCGAAGTGTGCGCGCACGATGGCAGTCCTGGTGCGATCGAGTCCGAACGGGTCGTCCATCACCGTGCTCGTCCGCCAAATGTCGCCGTCGTGACGATCTTGGTGGGCAATGAGGCGATGGAAACAGGGTCATTTTACCTGATTTCTTCTGGTGAAAGCTCGGTGGACCAATACAGGGGCCTTGCCAGAGCGCGCACGCCGCGCGCCACGGCGTGCCTTGTTTCCAAGTGCGCGAGATGGTGCGTGCTGAATTGCGAAGCGACGCGGCCCTTCGCCGTGTCACGCGGCTTGCGCGATGGAGAAGCAAGACCCCGCCGCCCCGGCGGGGCGGGAGGAACTCATGCATCGCTCGTCTCGTGCATCTATCGCCGCCATCGCCGCTGAGCGTCGTCGCTCACCGACGCTTTCGGAGCGCATGCTCTGGTCCCGCTTGAAGGGCTCGCAGTTGGGAGTTGCCTTCCGTCGTGAGTATGTCGTCGGCCGCTTCATCGTGGACTTGGCCGCGCCATCGCGTCGCCTTGCCGTGGAAGTGGATGGCGGTTATCACGCGCGCATCGCTGCCAAGGACGCGCGCCGGGACCGCGAGCTGGCGCGGATGGGATGGCGCGTGCTGCGGCTGGATGCTGCGCTGGTGGTCGCGGAACTGGATGCCGCGGTGCGGCGGGTGCGGGAGGCGCTGGGCGCGGCGTGAACGATCGCGATTTTTGCTGCGAACGCGCAGCGGGTGAGGTGTGCGCGCACGACGGCGACGTGGTTGCAAGTTGGTCCGCAAGGCTCGTCCATCAGCGTGCTCACCCGCCGCGCGTCGTCGTAGTGACGGCGTAGGCGCGCAATGTAATGATGGAAATGGGGTCGTTCCAATTTCTTCCGATGAAAGCTGGGTGGACCAATACAGTACACTTGTCACGGCGGCTCCAACGACCAGATGTCGTCCTCCGTCCCACGCTTTCCGTCCCTCCCCACAGACCCGACGTGGATCTTGTCGCCGTGGCACTCAAGAATGAACTTGTTGCCCCAGGGGTCAGTGAACAACTTCTCCACGTTGGTGGACGCCGTCGCAGCAACTTGCGCCGGCGTCGGACAAGCGCTCGAACCCCGTGCTTCATGGGCGTAGCGATAGATGGTGTCTGCCCGGACTCGGGCTCGGCCTGCCGCGTCGGGAGGTTCTCGCTCACACGAGAAGACCACGAAAAAACAAAGCAGATTCGCCGCGGATCCCGGGGTCACTTTGCTTCACTCTGCGTTTCGTTTCGTGCCGCCTTCATCATGCTCGCCCCTGCCTTGTCAAACGTATCTGGAATGCGGCCCTCAAGAACTGCGCCGTCCAGGAATTGTTTCATTTCCTTGGAAATCGGTTGGGTCGTTTCCAGCTGCTTCTTCCCCAATCCAGACCACCGCGTTTCATACCCGAACGTATCCCGCTTCATGGCGGAGTCGTAGTAGGCGCTTATCTTCTTTAGCTCATTTGGTGTGAGTCGGTTGGAATCCATGGCCGACTTTAGCCACGCGTACGCCCCATAATACGTTGCCGCTCGGTGCGCGACGTACGAAGAAGCGGCTTCCTCAAACAGTCGTCTGGGATCTTGAGAGATACTGCCGCCCACCATTCGGGCGCCTGAATAGTGCTGTACCCCTTTCGCCCAAAACTCCCGGAAGCCCTGGCTGGCGTTCTTGTACATCGAGACAAATGCGTTTCCGACCTCGTCATACAGCGCCTTTACGCCTTCCACCGCATACCCACCGCCCTTCGAGACTTCGCCAATGGCTTCGAGATCACTCCGACCGAAGTGAATACGCCTCAGAAGCGTGTCAGTTCCCGTTCCAGGCAGTATGGACGGCGACACGCTGAACTTGCGCGAAACGTCTTTCACCGCTGCAACCGGAAGTCCCGCCTTTTCGAGGGTCCGTGTGGCGCTTGCGACGGCCACCTCAGCAGAGTTCCGAGCGTCTGGTCGTTCTTGGACTCCCGAGCAACCTTTGCCTGGTGAACAGAGACCGCCGTCAAGCCCAACGGGATCTACGGCCCTCAGAGCAGCTCCGGTCACGTAGGCGTACACATTCAAGTCCGCGCCCAGCCCATGCACAGTGAGCGGATCCGCACTCACCCAGCGCTGCAAGTTGGTCGACAAGAATCTCTTGCCGAAATACGTCAGCCCAACTTCGACATCGTCTTCCTTCGACGTAAACCCATAGTCCTCCC
>CALMUT010000010.1 GCA_937872925.1 uncultured Myxococcales bacterium
TGGGCGGGGCGGAGGGGGGGGCGGCGGTGGTGGAGCGGGGGGCGGGGGGGGGGGGGGTGGCGGAGGCGGTGGCAGTGGGGGGGCTGGCGGCGGAGCGGGTGGCAGTGGCGGGACTGGCGGCGGAGTCGGCGGCAGTGGGGGAGCGAGTGGTAGCGGCGGGACCGGTGGCGGAACGGCTGTCTGCACTGGGACGGGGTTTGCCCAGGGGCCGACGGCGTTTGCGCTGCCGACGGGATACGCCAAGGGCTACTTCAACGACCTGAACGGAGACTCGAACTGCGATTCGTACAATGGCTACGCGCGTCCCACCTATCGCTTTGTCGACATCGACGGCGACGCCAAGGCGGACATGGTCGTCACCTACGCCTGCGGCTCGTCGGCGCTAGCCGGGGCGGATCCGAACGTGGGCAAAACCAAGTGGAAGGTCCACAAGAACATCGGGACAGGCTTTGCCCAGACGGCGACGGACTTTGCGCTGCCCACGGGCTACGCCAAGGGCTACTTCAACGACTTGGATGGCAGCTCCAACTGCGACTCGTACAACGGCTACGCGCGCCCCAGCTACCACTTCACGGATATCAACGGCGACGCGCGGCCGGACATGGTGGTGACCTACGCCTGTGGCTCGTCGACCCTTGCCGGCGCCGACCCGGACGTGGGCAAGACCAAATGGAAGGTACACTTGAACAGCGGCAGCGGCTTCGCGCAAACCGCTATCGATTGGCCGCTGCCGACGGGTTACGCCAAGGGTTATTTCAACGACTTGGACGGCAGCTCCAACTGCGACTCGTACAACGGCTACGCGCGCCCCAGCTACCGCTTCACGGACATCAACGGGGACGCCAGGCCGGATATGGTGGTGACCTACGCCTGCGGCTCTTCGGCCCTTGCCGGAGCCGATCCCGACGTGGGCAAGACAAAATGGTGGGTGCACGCCAACACGGGCTCGGGGTTCGCTGCCCACACGGACTTTGCGCTGCCCGCGGGATATGCCAAGGGCTACTTCAACGACCTGGAGGGCGACTCCAACTGTGACTCGTACAACGGTTATGCCCGCCCGACCTATCGCTTCGTCGATCTAAACGCTGACTCCAAGCCCGACATGGTCGTGACCTATGCCTGCGGCTCGTCGGCCCTGGCGGGCGCGGACCCCAACGTAGGCAAGACCAAGTGGTGGCTGCACGCCAACACGGGCTCGGGCTTCGCGGCCCACACGGATTGGAACCTGCCGACAGGGTACGCCAAGGGCTACTTCAACGATCTGACCGGCAGCTCCAACTGCGATTCGTACAACGGCTACGCGCGCCCCACGTATCGCCTCGCAGATCTGGACGGGAACGGTAAGCTCGACATGGTGGTGACCTACGCCTGCGGCTCGTCGGCTCTTGCGGGCGCGGATCCCAACGCGGGCAAGTCGTACTGGCTGGTGCACGCGAGCACCGGCGCGGGCTTCGCGGCATCGGCCAGCACCTGGTGTCTGCCCGGCGGATACGCCAAGGGCTACTTCAACGACCTGGAGGGCAGCTCCAACTGCGATTCGTACAACGGCTACGCGCGCCCCACGTATCGAACGACGGATCTGATCGGCGGCGGCCGCATGGAGATGGCCGTCACCTACGCCTGCGGTTCGAGCACCCTGAGCGGCGCCGACCCAGACGTTGGCAAGACGAAGTGGTACTGGCACTGAGGCCAGCCGCACGGTCGTCACGAAACTGCTGAAGCCGGCGCCTGCACGCACACTGCGCCAGCCGATGACGGCAGGAGTCGGCACAACCAAAAAAAGAACAAACGCACTCTGGAACTGCAGCGCGTCCGAACAAACGCACTGGAACCGCAGCGCGTCCGAACAAACGCACTGGAACCGCAGCGCGTCGGGTGATCGGCGAACCAAAAAACGATAAGTATACAAACTAATTTTTTTCGGGCCGTACCCCCATGTCCCGGCCACCGGCCACCGTCACCGGCCACCGGCCACCGGCCACCGTCACCGGCCACCGTCACCGGTCACCGTCACCGCCACCGGCCACCGTCACAGAAGCTGATCGTCGCCATGGACCCGGCCTCGGAATGCGAGCAGCATTGGATCCGGCATGGAAATCGACTCGGAAGTCATCGATTGGCTCATGGCGGGGGACCCGGCGATCCGGTGGCAAGTTCAGCGCGACCTGTTGGGCGTGGACTCCGCGGCAGAACGACGCCGAGTCGCACGACATGGCTGGGGCAAACGGCTCGTCGAGCTTCAGTTCGATGACGGCCGCTGGTCCGCAGGACGCGGTCCCAAGGGCTACCGTGGGCTCTACATCCCCAAGTGGACGTCCACGACCTACACGCTGCTGCTGCTTCGGCGCTTGGGTTTGCCTCCCAACAGCGCGTCGGGGCGCGCCGGCTGCGCGGCGCTGGTCGGCGGTTCGCAATGGTTCGATGACGGCAGCGTGGGACCTTGGGCCAGCAAGAAGACCGACACCTGTGTGTGCGGGATGTTCTTGGGGCTTTTGGAGTACTTCGACTATGCGGCTCCCAAAGAACGCAAGGGGCTGCTGAAGTTCTTGCTGCAGCAGCAGAAGCCTGACGGTGGCTGGAACTGTCGCGCAGGCTCGAAGGTGAGCTCGTTTCACACGACGATCACCGTCTTGGAGGGCCTGGCGCTCGTCGAAGGTGGCCGACCCCCTCGACCCGTGCGGGCGGCAATCCGTCGCGGACAAGAGTATTTCCTCGCACGCGGCTGCTTGCGATCCCTGCGCAGCGGCAAAGTCGTTCAATCGAGCTTTACGCGGTTCTCGTTTCCGCCGCGCTGGAAATACGACGTCCTGCGCGCTCTCGACAGCTTTACCGCGACCCGCGCGCCGGATCTGCGCCTGGAAGAAGCGATCCAACTCGTCACGGACAAACGCCGCAAAGATGGAACCTGGAACCTGCAGAACCGCCACTCCGGCGAGACGCACTTCGAAATGGAACGACCGGGGCAGCCGAGTCGCTGGAACACACTGCGCGCCCTGCGGGTGCTGAAGTGGTGGTCGCGCCTGCGCTAGCGCAAGTTGCCTTCGGCGTGGGCGATGACTTGCACCATGGCTTCCAGCACGTCTTCGGCGTCGGTGCGGCGCGTGCTGGTGATCACGATTTCTTTGGCGAGCAACGCGATCAGGTAGCGCAGCCGGCGGCGGGTATTGTCGGCGACGCGGATGTAGTCGGGATGCGCGTCGTTGATTTCCCAAGAGAACCCGCGGCGTCGGCTGCGCCACAGCGCGCCGGGAGCGCTGACCAAAATGGGCTCCGGGATGCCAAGGCGCGCGTAGACTTCGTGCTTTTCTTCGACCACTTGGATCGCCGCAATGTCCGCGACGGTGACATCTTCGTCGGTGGCGACGGCCATGATGGGCAGCTTGCGATCCAGTTGTGCGTCTTCGGCGGTGAGCAAGCTGGCGCGGGTTCGCGAACCCTGCTCCAGCACGATGCGGGCGTCAGGACCGTCCGGGAAACGCCACTCGATGTGGGCGGATTTGACGCGCCGCCCCTCCGCGTCCTTGGGGACCGCGCGGATCTTGCGCTCAGTGCCCGGCGACACGCGGATGAACGCGGGCACGATGGAGACCGACGCCAGGGGGCCCGCGGGTCCTTCAGGCTCCGCTGCGGCCGCGGCGCCGTTGGACTTGTTGCTGGAGTCCGCCGGGACTCCGGGTCCGATCTCACCTGTTGCGGGCTCTTTTCCACCGGAAGCGGCGACGAGGGGCAAAGACAGCTCCCGCACGCGGTCGTCGAAGCCGCGCAGCGCCCGTCGCAAGTCTTTCACGACTTGATGGTCGAGCTCCGCGCGATGCAGCGTGTCCAAGCGCTCGAGCTCTGCGAGGATCTGCGGCGTCAACCCCGCCAGGGATTCTAAGAACGCCAGCGCGGCGTCGTTGGCCAAGATGCCGCGCCGTGTGCCGGGGGGCACCGCGAAGTCGGGAAAGTCGATGATGCCGGTGAGGTCTGCGCCGCGCCACGGCGAGCCCGTCAGGCTGAATGCGTCGACATCGGAAATGTCTTCGGCCACCCGTGTGCCGGCGCAGGCGAGCTCGAGCGCCGCGCCGTCCATGCCGCGCGCCACGTAGAGCTCGACGCTGAAGGGGCGGAAGCCGGGGACCGCTACCGTCTTGGGCAAGTCGAGGGGTTCGCCGGTGTAGCGATGGGGCTCGACCGTGATCTCTCGATTGTCCCCCCGGGCAAGGCGATCGTAGATCTTCAGGGTGCAGCCGGTGCGCAGCAGCTGTCCCCGCAGCTCCACTGCCAGATAGGCGGATAGCCGCGGTCCGCTCAGGACGCGCTTGGCGGATTGGTGCACCCCGGTAATGACGACCTCGGTGTAGGTCGCGGGGCTGCCCTTGGGCGCGACGTAGGTGCCCACTTCCGCTTCCGGCGAGTCCTCGAACATGCGCAGAGCAGCGACGCGTCCGCGGCCGACGCGGGAATGGATCTCCATCTGCCTGCCGATGGCCCAAAAGCCGAGCAGACCGACGCCGTACTGTCCGGCCACCACGCGCCGCGCGCGCTCGCTGGGGTCGAGCTGCAGCTTGTGAGAGTGGCCAATATGCGAGGCCAAGTGTCTCAGCGCGGCTCGGCGTTCCATTTTGGGAAGCACGCCCTCGCCGTTGTCGCGGATGCGCAGGGAAAGGTTCTTGGATTTACCGCTGCGTTCGATTTCGATGACCGTGGCGCCGGCGTCGAGGGAGTTTTGGATCAGCTCCGCCACCGCTTTGCGCGGATCAGGCTGACTGCGCGCGAGCCAGCGGATCAGCTCGAAGGGATCCGCCGGTTCGAGCTCAATGCGTGCGGCGTGCTCCAGGCGCTCAGAACTCAAGACGGTGGCGATTGTTTGCGGGCTTTGAGCAAGTCGTCAATACGCACTCCGTCAATGCTCAATCCGTCGATGTTTGCATCCGTGATTTCGACACCGGAAAGATTTACGCCACGCAGTTTTGCGCCGCTCAGGTCCGCATCGGAGATAACTACTGAGCGCGCGTCCACGTCCTTTAGGTGTGCGTCTTTCAGGCAAGCATTCTGGAGTGTGGCTTGCGTCAGATCTAGATCTGCTAGGGTGGCTTTCGAAAGCGCGCAGTCCGAAATGTGAGCGTTGTCGAAGCGTGCGTTTTCGATTCGGGCGCCACTAGCGTCGGCGTCGCTCAAGTGCATGGCTACCAACTTGATGTTGCTGATCTTTGCTCGGCTGGCATCGGCATCGTCCAGCTCGCCATCACGGAAGTCCACGTTTTCGAGGCGCCCACGGCTCAAATTGGCGTCTTCGAGGTGCAAGGCCGTGAGGTCGATGTTGCGCAGCTGAGCCCGCTTCACCGAAGCGTCGTCGATGCCGATATCGTCCAATACGACGTCATTGAGTCGTAGACCTTGTGGAGTCGCATCGCTGGGTGCAGCAGGGTCGCTCATGCACGCTGCGTAGCGCATCTGGAGCGACTTGCTCGTAGAAAAACCCTAACCAAGCGCGCGCACCGCGGCTTACTTCGCACGCGCACGGCGCTGTGGCAGGATGGCGCCGTGGATTTCGGACAAAACCCCGCCCAGCCGCCCGGACCACCTCAGCCCCAGGCGCCGATCCCCGGGAGCGTCCCGCAGAGTGTGTCCGCGGAGCTCGCCGCCATGAAGCCCGCGCGTTCGCCGGTCCCGATGATGATCGCGGCGTTCTCCGGAGCTGCGGTGGGCGCGCTGTTGACCGCCTTCGGATTTTTGATGCTCAGTGGCGATCCCGCGGCAGAGAAACCTGTCGCGAGTGCTGCCGTGCCCTCCGCGAGCGCCCCGGAGCCCGTGGAAAAGAAGCCGGAGCTCACGCCGACGCAGCTGGCGGCGCAGGGCGACAAAGCCGCACTCAAGAAGCTCGAGGCCAAGGACGAGAAGCAGCGCAGCAGCGAAGAAGTCGTGGCGATCTACTCTGGTCGCGCTGCGCAGAAGCGCAAGGAAATCGACGAGCTCGTCCGCAAGATGGGCCTCGTCGAGACCTACGCTTTCGATCCCGAGAACAAGCGCCGGGTCCGAGACTTCGCCGCAGATCGCGAAGTGGGCAACTACCTGCTCAATGGCTTGGCCAAGATGGAGGGCAGCTGGGGTGTGGACCACTTGTACGACGTGTGGATCAAGACCCCGGGCAAGACCGAATCCTCAGAGCTGGCGCGCGAACTGCTGGGCACCAGCGAACAGCGCGCGAAGGCGTCCCCCGGCCTTCGCGCTCTGCTCGAACTGAAGGAGCTGTCCGCCCTGGATGCACCCGACTGCGAAAAGGCCAAACCGCTGCTGGAAACCCTGAAAGAAAAGGGCGACCAGCGCTGCCTGGGCACGGTGATGCGCATGAACATCAAGACCGGCTGCGGTGAGAAGAAGCGGGACGACTGCTGGGCGTGTCTGCGGAAATCCGACGAGATCAAAGACGCCGTCGGCCAAGCAGCAAAGCGCAAAGCGCCCTAGCTGCGCGGTTTCGACGCGGCACTGGCCGCGGGCGCACCACGCGGTTGCGTGTTCACTGTCGGGCGTTGCTGACGCAGCGGGCGATGCCCAGCCCGTCTAGCTTTTTTTCAAAACCGAATTTGGGATCCGCAGCGACGGCAGGCGTCCACTCCAGGGTGACGGACGTTTTCTGACGATTGGGCAGCAGGTCCAAGGTCGGGATTTGCGATCGGAACTTGGGATCGAGATCTCCCGTCGCAATCAAGTCGTCAAGCACGTCCAGGCCCACGGCGCGCATGCGCACCCGCAGCGTGACGCGATCGGGCGTTCCGGTGGCGGTTCCTTGTTTCGGGAAGCGGTGCAGCACGTGGGTGGCGAAAAACAGCGGGTCGGTCTTGTCCAGGGTAACAGGGCCGGGAATAGTGCAACCGGGCCGCGCGCCCGAACAATCGTTGTTGGTGCTGGCAATCTGCCAGAACTGATGCACTTCCTTGCCGTCTTGGTCGAAGGCGCCTTCCCGCAGGAGCAGCAAATTCGGATCCGGCGACTTGGCGACCGCGTCGGAGTCGGCGATCACGCCGCTCTCGAATACGGCGCTGGCACCCTCGAAAGCGCGCAGCTCAGCCCAGACGCGCCGATCGTGGCTGGCGCCAGATGGAAAGCGGTGCCCGGCGCCAACATTGTCGAGCAGCAATTCCACCACGAAGCTCCCCGGCAGCTCTGCCACGCACAGCTCTGCGCGCAGTGTCACATCCAAGGACTGCTCGACCAGCGCGCGCTGCTCTGCCTGACGCGGGAACGGCGTGAGCGCCAGATCCACACCGGCAAAGTCGTGGCTGTAGCGGGCCTTGCGCGTGCCCACGCCAGGTGCGTCCGCGATGACACTATTGGGCACTGGGATCATGTGGCAGGCGTTGCAGGTGGTGAGGCTCTCGGGCTTGCTGAAGATGCCTTCTTGCCACTCGGCGAAGGTGCGCTCCAAATGCACTTCCGCCGGGGCGGGGGGGGACGGAACCACGATGTCGTGGCAGGTGCCACAGAGCGTGGCGCTCTCGGGCTTGCTGCGGTCGAAGAGCGGGGAGTAGGCGGCGCCGTGCACGCGGCTTTCCACGGGGTCGGAGATCGAGCCGCGCATGACTTGGTCGTTGGCCAGGGATAGCTGTGCGTTGTGACTGCCTTCGACGCTCTTGATGTTGTGACAGAAGTAACAGGTGATGCCCTGAACCTTCCGCGGCAAGTCCGCGAGGTTGAGGCCGTCCGTGGTGAGCCCTTCGCGCACGGCCAGGGGCGCGTGGCAGTTGATGCAGAAGTCGCCCAGGGCGCCGCCGGTCTCCCGCTGTCCGCGGGCGTTCATGGCCAGGAAGATGGGATCTTCTGCGGCATACGCATGCATGCTGCCGGACCACTCCTGGTGATGCAGCGGGTGGCAGGACGCACAAGTCTCCGGATCCATGAGCTCATCGCGGCTCAAACGCGGGGGCTCGGCGTCGTCGTCGCTGCCGCAGCCGAGGGGCAGCAGCACTGCGCAGATCGCAACGTAGCCGGGCCACCCGCGGCGGTTGTGGGCGGATTTCGCACGGAGCTTCAACGCGCGGCTCCTTGTTCGACCCACAGACGCAGCACGCAGCGCTCTTCGGCGGAGAGCGGTCGCCGGGGCGGCATTGACCAGTCCTTTCCGCCTTGGTGCGTGCGCACGATGAGCTCGCTGCAGGGCGCGTCCTTTGGGATCACGCGTCCTCCGTCCACCAACGCGTCATAGGCGCCGTCGATGTCTTCCAGTATCAGTCCGCCGCGCTTGCCCTCCGCGGAGTGACACGAGGCACCGCCCTGCGCGCAGGTGGGCAGCAGGGTGCGCTTGTGGATTTCGTCGAAGCGTGGCTCGTACAACGGCGCGCAGCTTTGCGTCAGTTCGATGCACGCGGGCATCGGCTCGGCAGGATCCGCGCTGCAACTCGCGCAAAAGATCGTCAAAAGCAGCGCGGCGCGCATGCAATGCCTATAGCAGATGCTGCGCGGAAGGTCGGACTTCACTCCCCGATGCAGAACCGAAACGTCGCGCTGTCTTCTGTTGGGGCCTGGCTGGCGTGCAGCTCGATCTCCCAGAAACCCGGCATGAAGAGATTCACCGGGTTGAGCTCGTATTCTCCACCCGCCATTTCCGTGACGTCGGTCTGTTTCGGGCTGCCGTGCTGGTGGTCGGGCATCCAAGTCTTCACGCTGATCTCGGCTTTGCTCACGGGGCTGCCGGCTTCCTCGATGCGCACGCGCCAGACGTTGTCGAAGAGCTGTGGGGGAGCGGGATCCGCGCTGACCAGCACGAAGTCGTACTTGGATTCGATGCCCGCCTTGCGCATACCTGCCGAGAAGGTTTCCGCCCGGCCGCCGCAGGGCGCTGCGGTCGTTCCACCGGCGCCGCCGGAAGCAGGGTCCGACCCGCTGTCTTCGCCACAGGCGGTCGCAAGAAGGACGAGAACCACGCAAAGGGCACGCACGGCACTCACTCTACGCCAGGGATCCGACTTTGGTTACCAATGTAATCAATGATAACATTGGTGGGTGGCGACTCGAAGCCAGTATCACCACGGAAACCTGCGCCGAGCGCTGGTCGTAGCGGCGCGCCGTTACGTGGCGCAAGGGCGCCTGGATTGGTCGCTGCGCGATATCGCCAAAGACGTCGGCGTGTCCTCCGCCGCGCCCTATCGGCATTTCGAAGACCGCGACGCGCTCATGGACGCCGTTGCCGCGGACGTCGCCGAAGAGCTCGCGACGGTGCTCGATGCGGCATCGGCGCAATGCCGGGGTCGTCCGAGCATCGCCGTGCTAGCCCGCGCGTACGTGAAGTTCGCCGGGGAGCGCTCCCGGGAGTTCCGGGCATGCGCGGAGCGCGGGGAAAGCTCCGTGGCTGTGCTCACGCCGGTTTGGCAGAAGCTCGCAGACGCCTGGGCGCAATCTGCACGCGGCGCTGGCGGCGCGCATTGGCTTGGGGCGCGTGCCTGTATTCACGGCGCTGCGGTGCTCGCAGCGGCGGGCGCAGACCCGGGGGATCTTGATGAAGCGTTGGCGCGCTTGGCGCGGGTGGCGGGGTGACGGCGGACGTCCAAGAGCGCGCGCGGGTCAGCGTGGCGGCGCGATGTTGGTCTTGCAGCCGATCAGGATGTCGACCTGGGCGCCGGTTTGGCCCTTGAAGGCCGTGCAGGTGCTGGGGCAGACTGCGATCTTGGTCGGCGTTCCGGCGGCAGGGTCGATGTCGTAGTACCAACCGCCGTTGGTAGGATCGCATTTGCTGGCGTCGCCCACGTACAGCAGCGACGTATTGCCGCCTGACGACGTCACTTGCACGTTGACCTTGTTGTAGTCGACCTGGCCGCTGGTCGGCGTGGGCACCTTGAACTCGCAGGGCAGGGCCTTGCCCTTGATTTGGTCGAGGGCCTGCAGGAACTGTTGGGTGACGTTGCCGCTGGTGTTGATGATGAACGCGGTGTTCGTTCCGCCGGCGGCGGCGATGGCATTCAAATTCTGTGCGGCCGCGGTGTCTGCGGGAGCAAACACGCCGATCACGAAGGTCGAGATGCTGGGCGTGCCGTTTTTGCCCGCCTGCGCCAACGCGGCGATCTGCGGGATGCTGGTCATGGTGCAGGAGGTGGGCAGGCCGTCCGTGGCCAGCACGGTCACCACCGTGTGGCCGGGGTTTTGGCCGGCGTACTGCTTGGCGTGGTCGATGGCGCCTTGCAGCGCGGGACCTGTGGGCGTGTTCCCGTGCGGGGAGTTGGCGTTCATGCTGGCGTTGATGGCTGCCGCGTTGCCGGGAAGTACGGCGATGTTCACCGCCGGCGTGGCGTAGCGCACGTTGGAGCACTCCGTGGCGTTGGAACAGAAGCTGGAGGTCAATTTCACGCATTGGCCGGTCGCACCGCAGTTGCTGCCAATGGGCGCGCAGATGGTGGTCGGATCCAGGGCGCAGTTGCCCAGATCGACGCAGCTGCCGCCGAAACCGCACTGGCCGTTGTTGCTGCAGGGCACGATGCCAGGCCCGCCCAAACAGGTCTTGAGCAAACAGGGCCCGCCGGATCCGCACTGGTTGTTGTTGGTGCAGCTATTTGGGACGCCCTGTTTGTTGAGGGGGAAGAACTGCAATCCCACGCCGAGGCCTGCCGAACCGGGCGCGGCCACGAAGCCCGCGATGGCCTGCTTGACCGCGTCCCACTTGGTGGGACCCGAAGCGGTCTTGTCCACCATCGAGCCGGAAGAATCGAGCATGATGTACAAGTCCAAGGGGACTTGCTCGCCCTTTGCGGTTTCTGCGGCGCACGCCCCGCCATCTTCCAACGTGCCACCGGTGTTGCCCGTCGCGGCGCCACCGTCGAAGTTGATGCCGCCACCGGTGCCGATGCCCGCAGCGTTGCCGCCAGAGTTCGTCGAACCCGTTCCGGTCGATGCGCTCGAGCCCCCGTTGCCACTGCTCGCGCCGTCGCCGCCGCCGTTGTCGCCGCTGCCGCTACACGCGCCGGTCGCCACGAGAGAGAGAGCCAATGACGCCCCAAGCCAGCGATACCGTAAGGAACCCATGACCCAATTGAATCATCGACGCCGACCTCCAGCCAGACGGCGCGCCGATCCAGGTGGGTGCATGTAGGTGACCGCCGCCGGGCTTAAGGGGCTTCCTTCATGGAATCGCCGCTTCGAGACACTCCACCATCCGTGGCAACTTCGGCCAGTCCGCCGCCGCCATCACGTCGTCGACCCAAGCGGCGCGGCGCATGCCCACCAAGACCGAGGTCACGCCGGGTGTGCTCGCCAGTATGTGCAGGGACTTTTGCGACAGCGTTGCTTTGCGTCGCTCCGCGGGCAGCGTCGGGTCCAGCTTCGCGGCGAGCGCCCGTGCGTCGGCGCGGGAATGCGCCACGGCGCGCGCGCGATACGCGTGCAGCACCCGCGACAGGATCTGGACGTAGCGGTCGCGCAATTCGCGCCAGCTTTCCGCCGCGGCGCCTTGTAGACCGCGGTCCAGCGCCGAGAGCACTTGCGCTGTGCGCGGAGCGACGACTTGTGACTCGATGTCGTTCCACTGGGCTAAGGTGAGGGTCTTGAGGGGCAGACGTCGCAAATGCGCGGCCCAATCGAGCAGCGCCTGGGGCGGCGGTGCGCCCTTGCCGGTCTGGATCGACGGCGCGATGTTAGTGCGGAACTCGCGCTCGATCCCTTCCAACTGCGCCATGGACGCTTCCATCGGCACGCCGCTTTCCAGGTCTTCGGGTTCGGCAAGACGCATGACCCCCGCGGCGGTGATGGCGTTGAGGGGGCGATTGACCAGCACGGCCACCTTGCGCGCCTGCGCAAACTCCAGCACCGGCACGGCGGGGGAACCGGAGTTCTTGGTCAACGCCGCGCCGGGTTCGAGCAGATTGTAGGGCAACTGCAGGACTCGGAAGTGGTGTCCGCCGGGTGCGGCCGCCTCGGCCGCGGCCAACATGCGCGCGAGGTCCGTTGCGTCCCGCTCGGTGGCGCTGGCCACACTGGTATTGCTCGACACGCCGTAGCAACGGATTTCGCCGCGCTCCACTGCGCCCTCGAACCAACCAAAGGCGAGCTTGAGACGTTGGTAAAACTCAGTGCGCGCCTGCTCTAGCGGCACCTCGCGACTGGCAGCCTCGCTCAAGAAGTATTCCGGGTTGTGCAGCAGACACACGTCCAGGCACTCCACGCCCAGGCGCTCACGACTCTTGGCGAGCTGGTCTTCGAGCCATTCGGGGTGCAGGCAGTGCCAGATCCCACGGCCTACCTTGACCATCTCAGGAAACGGCGTTCCCGCCGCTTCGCGCTCTTCGGCGACGCGCAGATTGTCGCCCTGCACGTATCCGATCTTGGACACCACCACGACTTCCTCTCGGGCGAGCTTTTCCGTGGCGATCAGCTCACGCAGCACTTCGCCGACCAGGCGTTCACTGTGACCGTCCGTGTAATTCGGCGAGGTGTCGATCAAGTTGACGCCGGACTCGATGGCGTGGCGCAGGGCCTCGCGGTGTTCGTCCGCGCGATCATCCACTCGGTAACCGCCAAAACCGTAGCGAGACACCGACAGCTCCGTGCTGCCCAGGGTCGCGAAGGCCGCGGGCCGGGCGTGGCGCAGGGCGAAACCCCGGGTGCCGCTCTGGGTGGCGTGCCCGGCGAGGGTCGACACGCCGACCCGGGTCTTGCGAGCGGCGGCCAGGCTCGCAATGTGTGCGCTCAGGGCTCCACGCACTTCGGTTGCTGTCGTGACGGGCGCCGAGCAACTGAAGTCCTTGCAGATGTACAGCGCCGGCGCCGCGTCAACGGGCTTCTTGTCGCGGAGCAACGGGCGTCGATCCTCCGCCGGCTGCGGTAGCGCAAAGCCCACCACGCGGTTGGGCAGGAAAGCCTCGGCCACCGCTGCGGTGAGCTCGGACGCCGCCCTGGGAGACGCCGCGGCAAACACCAGTTCCACGGCGGGCGCCAGCAGCGAATCTGCGACGGACAGCGCGGTGCAGAACGCGCGCGGCATGCGCTCGATCTCGCGACCGTATGTTGCGACGAACGTCTCTGCCCGCTCCGCCCAGGCGCTTCGATCGAACTGACGGCTCAGGCGCAGCAGGGTGCTGGCAAAGACGGCGCCGGGGTTGGGCAACGCGCCGTCGTGGCCTTCACGGGTGCGTGCAATCAGCGGCTCGTGCTGCTTTGCCGTGAAGAAAAACGCGCCGCTATCCGGATCTGAAAAGTCTTCCAGGGCGCGCTCCGCAAAGCGCTGCGCTGCTTGCAAATGCGCTTCGTCTCCGCCCGCTTCGTACAAGTCCGTGAGCGCTTCGCATAGATAAGCGTAGTCTTCGAGCACGGCGTCAAGGTGCGCACGACCGTCGCGCGCCGTGCGATACAGCCCGCCGTCGTCGCGGACTAGCTTGGCAAGCGCGAACGCACTGGCGCGGTTGGCAGAATCCAAATAGCGCGCATGCCCCAGCACACGATAACCCTCGGCCATGGCGCCGATCATGAGTCCGTTCCAAGCGGTCAAGATCTTGTCATCTAGAAGTGGCGGCACCCGTTCCAGGCGTGCCGCGTAGACCTTCGCCTTCATCGTCTCCAGGCGCGCGCGCAGGACTTCCGGGGCCTGGCCCAGCTCTTTCGCCACCTCCGCCAGGGGGCGCGGTGTGTTGAGGATGCTCACGCCTTCCCAGTTGCCGCTGGGTGTGACGTCGTAGTACGCGCCGAAGTCCGCGGCGTCTTCGTTGCCCAGCACCTCGACGAGTTGCTCCGGCGACCAGACAAAGAACTTGCCTTCGACGCCCTCGCTGTCGGCGTCCGTGGCCGAGAAGTAGCCGCCGTCCTTGGACTGCATTTCTCGGATCACGTAGTCGAGGGTTTCTTCGACGACTCGGCGGTACTCGGGATCCCCAGTGACTTGGAAGCCCGCTAGGTACGCTTTCGCGAGCTGGGCGTTGTCGTAGAGCATCTTTTCGAAGTGTGGCGCGAGCCAGCGCTCGTCGGTGGAGTAGCGCGCAAAGCCGCCGCCCACGTGGTCGTAGATCCCGCCGTTTTTCATGGCGTCCAAGGTGGTGACCACCATTTGCAACTCGCGATCATCCGCGCTGCGCTGGTGATGGCGCAAAAGGAGCAGCAGCGCGGCTGAAGCCGGAAACTTCGGCGCAGGACCAAAACCGCCCCAGCGCGCATCAAAGGCTTTCGTCAGGCTGTGCACGGCCGAGTCAATGGCGCTGTCACCAACGGATATTGGGCGCGATACTTTGCCTTGCGCGCGCACATGGGCGGTGAGTTCCTCGGCTTGGGAAAGCAGCGCCTCTCGGTCACCGCGCCACAGCTCGGCCATCTTTGAAAGCAGGGTTGGAAAGCCGGGCCGTCCGCCGCGATCCGTCGGCGGGAAGTACGTGCCTGCAAAAAACGGTTTCTGCTCTGGGGTCAAAAAGACGGTCATCGGCCAGCCGCCGCCGCCGGAGAGCGCAACTGTGGCCGCCATGTAGATCTCGTCGATGTCCGGACGCTCTTCGCGGTCGACCTTGATGCAGACGAAGTTGTCGTTCATCAACTTCGCGATGGCCGGGTTCTCAAAGGACTCCCGCTCCATGACGTGGCACCAGTGGCAGGCCGCGTAGCCAATGCTCAGCAGGATGGGTTTGTCGTCTTGCTGCGCCCGCTGCAGGGCTTCAGGCCCCCAGGGAAACCAATCCACCGGGTTGCGCGCGTGCTGGAGCAGGTACGGGCTGGTTTCCCGCGCTAGGCGGTTTTCGTGGGTGACTTCCATGGGCGTGTACCTGAGGCGCGCACGGCCCCGGCCGCAAGCCCCCCGCGATGCCGTTTCGGGCGACGTGCGCTTGGCGCGGCCTGTGCGCTTGGCGCGGCCTGTGCGCTTGGCGCGGCCTGTGCGCTTGGCGGTCTGCGCGCTTGGCGGTCTGCTGTGCGCTGCGCGCTTGCGTCTGGGGCGCGTGGGGGGGGGGTATCGCCGCCAAAAAACGATATGTATACGAAGTATTTTTTCTCCCTCGGCTCCCCCCCACCGACGGCCGTTTCGGCAGCACTTTTCCATCGGCATCCGACTCCAAAACCCCGTCTCTGTACCGCAAGCAACGCACTGTATTTGTTGTAGTTGCCCCCCACGCTTGCGCGGCGATTCGCGGCGCGGCGTGCTCGGCGCTCGCGCCTGCGCGCGCCGCGGGCCCCCAAACCCGGGCTCCGCCCGGCCGGGGCCCCAACGTCTCCCGCCTCCCTCTGCGGATGTGCTCGCCCGGCCTCACTTCCTGAGCTAGCTTTGGCCGACGCTGGCGCTGGGAGCGCCACACGGGAGGTTTCATATGCGTAAGCTTTGGATTTCTTTTGCGGCAGTGAGCAGCTTGGCACTGGCGGGGTGTGCATCAGCAGACGACGGCGAGCCCGTCGCGGATGAAGAGACGAACGCCGCTCAGGAAGCGATCACCGGAGCGTGCAGCTGGTGGACCGTGGGCTTGCCCTGCGATCCCGATGGCGCTGGCCCGCTGCTCGAATGCCAAGGCGTGTGCTCGCCGACGGGCACCTCGACGGCCACGTGTACGGCGCTCAACGCCGCGGGCGTTACCGCGATGAACGGCGCGACGTGTGGCACCAACTCCAGTCTGGGCAATGCCGCGTGCGCAAACCGCTGTTTCAATGGCGCTTGCGTGAACTCGCCGGCCGCGAAAGGCGCTGCGTGTCGCCCGAGCATCCAAGCCAACGCCTGTGACGGCGTGTGCGACGGCGTTGGCGCTTGCGTGCCTGCGGCAGGGGGCGGCTGCACTTTCGGGCGCGGCGCCAACACGAACTGCGTGTTCGGCACCTGCCAAGCGGCGGACGCGAGCAAGTGCGTCTCGGCCAATCTGCCCAAGGCGCTTGCCTGCTCCGACAGCAACGCCTGCACCTCCGGAGATCAGTGCGACGGCGCCGGTAAATGCGCGTCGGGCACTCCGAAGAGCTGCAACGACAACAACGTTTGCACCACGGACGCATGCAACCCGAACACCGGCGCATGCATCAGCTCCTTCAACACGGCGCCCTGCGACGACGGCGACAAATGCACCACCGGCGACGTCTGCGCCCAAGGCAGCTGTACGGCGGGCACTGGCAAGCTGGACTGCAACGACAAGAACGCCTGCACGACAGACAGCTGCAACTCGGCCACGGGCTGCGTGAATACACCCAAGAACTGCAGCGACAACGATCTGTGCACTACCGACGGCTGCAACACGACCACGGGCGCGTGCACCTACGCAAAGGTCGACTGCGACGACAAGGATCCCTGCACCACGGACGGTTGCGGCGCGACGACGGGCTGCACCCACACGCCCATCCCGGGTTGCGGCACCGGCGGCACGGGCGGCACGGGCGGCGCAACGGGCGGCACGGGCGGCGCAACGGGCGGCACCGGCGGCGCAACGGGCGGCACGGGTGGCGCGACGGGCGGTACCGGTGGCGCGACGGGCGGCACGGGCGGCGCAACGGGCGGCACCGCGGGCGCGACGGGCGGCACCGCTGGCGCGACGGGCGGCACCGCTGGCGCGGGGGGCAGCGCGGGCTCCGCTGGGAACGCAGGCTCAGCGGGCACCGCAGGCACGGCGGGCAACGCGGGCAACGCGGGCACCGGTGGCAGCGCGGGTACGGGCACCGGTGGCAGCAACACGGGCGGCTCGACGAGCAGCGGCGGCAGCGGCGCAGTGGATGCGGGTGCCGACGGTGGGACCAAGCCCCCATTGGAAACGGACGACGACGGCGGCTGTGGTTGTCGTGTTCCGAGCCAGACCCCCAGTGCACCCGGTGGTGCATTCCTGGCGGCGCTGGCGGCTCTTGCTCTGGGTCGCCGCCGGCGGCGCTGAGACAAAGGGCTGTCTAGCCCGCAAAAGGGGCGGCGCCGCAGCCGCCCCTTTTGCTTTTTGTGCTGGCACATACAATCGCCGCGCGTGACTTCCGACGAAGAGCTGATGCGCGCCTACGTGGCGGGCGACACGGGGGCTTTCGACGAGCTCTTTCGTCGCTACGCGCCCATGCTCACGCGTGTGCTGGGTCGTGACCTTTCCGGTGCAGCGGCCGAGGACTTGGTGCAGCAGACGTTCTTGCAGCTGCACCGAGCACGCCGCGACTTCGATTTGGATGCCCGCTTGCGCCCTTGGCTTTTCACGATTGGATTCAACTTGAAGCGCGAGCTGTTTCGCCGTCGAAAGCGCCGGCCGGAAGCACGCTTGGAAATCGACGGTCGTTCGGATCCCTCCGAGGGGCCCCGCGGTGCAGAGCGTTTTGACGCCACGCAGGCATTGCGCCACGCCATGGCCCGGATCCCCGAGGACCAAGCGGAAGTCATCGCCCTGCACTGGTTGGCGGGCATGCCGTTTCCGGAGGTGGCCCAGCTCGTCGGCGCGTCCCTGTCCGCCGTGAAGGTGCGCGCCCACCGCGGCTATGCCGCGCTGCGGGCAGAATTGGCAGAGCTTGGTAACCAAGCCGACTCCGAGGACATAGGCAAGTGACAGACGTGTCCGACTGCAAGCAGCTACATGGCGCTCTGCGCTCCGGGCAACCGCTCAGCGCGGAGTTGCTCTCCCACGCGAAGATCTGCGATCCGTGCGGCGAATTGCTGGCGGACGACGCCCAGCTGGCCCGCGGGCTGTTGGCCGTGGAGGGCAGCGAGCCCTTCGACGACGCCGCTCTGAGCCGCATGCGCGGTGTGCTCGGTCAGGAATCGTCGGGCCTCGCTCCGCTGCGCAGCTTGAGCACGCCGGTGCGCATCACCATTGCCACGGCGGTCGCCGCGGTTTTGATCGGTTTCGTGGCACTCCGCTCCCTACGCCCGGACATCGACGTCTATCCACGGCTACGCCTGTACGCGACGGTGGCGACGTACTTGGCGCTGGCGGCGGCGCTGCTTCGCCTCGGCTTGTGGCGTCTGGATCGCGCCCTACCGCCCAGGCCGGTCGAATGGGCGCTGTTCGCCCTCGGCATCGTCGTGCCCCTGGCGTTCGCGTGGCAACCCCAGGCTCACTTGGCGCATGCAGCTTCTTTGGGCGGTGTGGGCGCGGACTTGGTTCCGCGTGCCGCCGGCTGCTTCTTGTACGGGACGGGCCTGGGCCTGGTGATCGGCGGCGCCGCCTACGCGCTCACGCGCGCGCCGCGATCTTGGCGCCCCTCGTTCCTCATCCTGGGCAGTGGGGTGCTAGGCGCGGGCTGCCTCGAGCTGCACTGTGCCCTGACCGCGCCGCTGCACCTGGCCGTCGGGCATGCCACGGTGGCCGTGGTGGCGTCGCTGGTGGCCCTTGGATTGGGCAGCCGCCAGCAGCGCGCCACGAACCCCTAGAAAACCCGATGGAACCCCGGAGATCCGGGTTTCTGGGGCGCCTCCGAATCGGGGTACACAATTCCAGCGCCGACGAAATACCTGTGTCTTCCCTTGCGCCGAGCCTGCGGATCGTTCATTTCAGCCCCTTGAGCCTGCTTTGAGCGCCCCGGGCAGGGCGCGAAAAAGTCGAAGTTCGTGTGCAAGAAGCACGGGCAGGTGGCGTCGGGGATGTGTCGACGCAAGGTCTACGTGATCGGGAGACGATGTCATGAAAGGTGCGCGCATCTGGTTGGGGTTGAGTTTGGCGGTGGCCACGACCATCGCCTTCGCGGGTTGTGGCAGCGACTCGGGCCCCGCACCCGTAGGCAGTGGCGATCCAGAATGCGGCAACAACATCTGCGAAGCCGGTGAGTCGGTCATCGACTGTTTCGCGGATTGCGCGTCGTGCGCCGGTGGCCAGTGTGGCACCTGCGGCAACAACGTGATCGAAGCCGGCGAGAACTGCGATGGCACATCCTTCCTGAAGGGCTGCAAAGAGTTCAAGTTCGAGGCGGGTGGCGTGAGCTGCAATCCCGACTGCACGCTGAACACCTCGGGCTGCTGCAATGACGACTGCGCGACGACCGGCAGCACCCAGTGCAACGGCAACGTCATTGAGTCCTGCAACCAAACGGCGGTTGGCTGTCGGCAGTGGGTGGCTATCACCAACTGCGAAGATCTCGGCCAGGGCTGCAACGCCGCCAACGGCACTGCGGGTTGCAACGGTTGTGTCAACGCTTGCGAAACCGAAGGCGAAACGCACTGCAACGGCACGGAAATCGAAACGTGTACTAAGGGCGTGGACGGCTGCAACATCTGGTCCGCGACCCAAGATTGTTCCAATACCGGTCAGAGCTGCGACGCCACGGGCGGTGTTGCGGCGTGCACGGGCACCTGCATCAGCCAGTGCAGCCTGCAAGGCGACAAGCAGTGCAGCGGTAACGATCTGCAGACCTGCACCGACAACGGGGGCGGTTGCCTCTACTGGAGCACCACCGAGCAGTGCGCGTCCGCCGGCGGCAGCTGCGACGCGAGCGCCAAGGCGTGTGTGAGCGGTTGCTCCAACCAGTGCGCGAAAGATGGCCTGCAGACCTGCATCGGCAGCGTCGTGAACACCTGCACCAAAGACGTCAACGGCTGCCTGGTCTTTTCGCCTGGCGAAGACTGCAGCGCGAAGGGCAGCGAGTGGCTGTGCAAGCTAACCGGCGCACAAACTGCGGCGTGCCAGCCCACCTGCGCAAACCCCTGCGTCACCACGGGCGAGAAGCGCTGTCAGTTCAACACGATCCAAAGCTGCAATCTGCTCGGCAACACTTGCAAGGAGTGGCAGACGGTCACGACCTGTCCCATTGGACAGACCTGCGGCGGTGGCGCCACACCGGCCTGCGTCACGGCGCCTATCACCGGTGAAGACTGCGGCACCGCTTGGGAGGTCAAGAAGGGCTCCAATACCGTCAACTGGACCGCGACCCTGGCGGACCACATGACCTCGAATCCGACCTGCGGTTCCTCCACCTTGCTCGGTCCGGACATCGTCTTGCGCTACGACCCCACGTTCACGGGCAGCATCGACGTTTCCATCGACAAGCCCGCGAACAACCGCTGGACGCTAGTGGCTTCGGATCAGACCTGCGGCACGCTGACGCCGAGCCTGACGTGTCTCTCCGAGTACACGCTGGACAAGATGAACATCACGGCCAACGTGTCTCCGAGCAAGCCCGTGTACATCTACCTGCGGGACACCAACAGCGGCACCGCCACGCTTTCGAATCCACTGGTCGTGAACATCACCGAGCTGAATTGTGCGGTGTTCGGTGCCAAGGCGACGCCTGTTGCGCCGACCATCGGCTCCACCACGACAACGCTTTCGCCCAACATCGTCGTGGACTTCGACGCGGCGATCACGCCGAACGTGGGCATCGTGACTGTGAAGGGCGCGACCACGAATCTCTCCTACAATCTGGCAAGCAGCCCGTCGGAAGTGACCTGGTCCAACTCCAACAAGACGTTGACCATCGCTAGCTCCGGCCTGAAGCCGAACGACAACGTCACAGTGAGTTGGACGGGCTTGGTCGACGCGACGTGCAACAAGGCCGTGCCCGTGCCTTCGCCCGCCTGGACCTTCAAGGTCGTCAACCCGCCCTGCTCACCTGGGTCCAGCGGCATGGTCGGCACCACTGTGACGAAGTACGCCACGGGCAACACCACCAGCTTCTTCGAGTACTACGTTGAAGCCGACAACAACCCCACGGGTTGGGTCTACATCGGCAGCACTTCGGGCCTCTACCGCACGAAGAAGACCGGTGGCGCTTGGGAGAACGTATATTCCGCGGCCGCTCTCTCAACGATCAACACCGGCTACGGCATGCTGATCGACGGCAACAACATCTACACCCTGGATGAAACGACGTCGGGCAACAAGGGCCACATCTGGCGCATCAGCACCAATGGCGGCTCGGGCTGGGCACTGCTCGACTACGCGAACTTCGCGGGCTCACCCACGGACGACACGCACAGCGCCGTCTCCTACAAGGGTCAGATCTACATGCTGACCCACGAGTCTTCGACCGCGAGCGACACGGAGATTTGGCGGGCGCCCGCAACGGGTAGCCCCCCGGTGAACGCGGTGTACGAGCGCGCGGTGTCGGGCCAGCTCTATTGCTCGGGTATCGGCGTGGACGACACGTACTTCTACATGGCCTGCGGCACGGGCAATCGCCTGATCAAAGTCGCTCGCAGCAATGGTGCGGTCAGCCTGATCACGGACATCTGGACGTTGAACACGACTAACAACGGCCTGGCAGTTCACGACAACAACAACGACGGTACGGCTGACTACATCTACTACAAGGGCTACACGGGAGAAGTCTTCTTCGTGTGCAACCCAGGTGGCGCGGCGTACTCGGATCGCCTGGTCACCGCCAGCACGGCCACCAGTAGCATGTACGGCCTCGGCTTCGACTCCGTCGGCAAGAAGCTGTACATGTACGACGACACCACCAAAGAGCTGGTCGTCGTTCAGTAATACGCTGCAGCAAAGTCAGCGCTCCGCTCGGGGTCGGTCAGCGAACGCTGCCCGGCCCCGCGAAGTTTTGTGGGCCGCCAGGCGGTGGGCGGTGTTCCGTGACGATGTTCGGTGTCGGTGACGGTGTTCGGGGGAGGCGGCAGTGTCAGTGGCGACGACCGCGTCGGTGGCGGTGGCAGTGGCAGTGGCGGTGGTTTGTGGGGGGGGGCGCGGCGGGGGGGGGGGCCCCGGCGGGGGGCGGGGGGGGGGGGGGGGGGGGGG
>CALMUT010000011.1 GCA_937872925.1 uncultured Myxococcales bacterium
AGGGGCCTCGGGGGTTGGGTCCGCCGCTACCGACTCGAACGTATCGCGGAGGTGCTACGTGCGTGCGCGCCTGATATCGCGCTGCTCCAAGAGGTCGCGGAGGATATGCCCCGGTCGGGTTTCGACTCCCAAGCAAATATGCTGGCGGACGCCCTCGACATGCCGCATCTGGCCTACGGACCCGAGCATCGCTTCAGCGTCGGCGGCTACGGCAACGCCATCCTGAGTCGATGGCCACTGTCGAATGTCGCGCACCTGGATCTGACGGTCGGCACCAAGAAAAAACGCGGCGCGCTCCAGGCGCGGGCCCGGGTCCGCTTTGGCTCCCGCTCCCGCAGCGTGGTGATCACGAATCTGCATCTGGGCCTGGCGGGCTCGGAGCGCGGCGAGCAGCTCGAGCGCTTCCTGTCCTCGGAGCCCTATCGCGGGCTGCATGGGCGTACGCCCGTTGTCCTCGGCGGCGATCTAAACGACCTCTGGGGCACCCTGGGCCCCACGCACCTGGTTCCGGCGGGGTTCCACCGAGTTGGCGCCCTGGCACCGACCTTTCCGGCCTGGTTGCCGGTACGACCCCTCGACGGGCTTTTCATGCGGGGAGACATCGCCACGCTGCGCGCAGGTCCGGTGCGCACCCCGCAAAGCCGTCTCGCCTCGGATCACCTGCCATTGGTTGCCTCCGTCAGCCTCAAGAAAAAATAGAGCCGTTTTGTCCCGGGCGGATGCGGCGGCCGCCCAGCCGCGGTATGCGAAGCCCAGCATGTCCCTGCGCCGAATCCTGGTTCCTGCGATCGTTCTCGTTGCGTGCTCGACCACGCCGGACACGACCGAATCCACGCCGACGGGGTCCGTCGACATCGCCCTGAACGCCGCAGGCACCTGGAGCGAAGTGTACGTCGTACTCGCAGGTCCCGGCGCGATCGATGCGGTGCCGACGCATCTGCACCCAGCGGACGCCGCCGCCACCCCCCATGTGCGCCGACGGCTTGCGGCGATGGACGCCGAACGCAGCGCTCTGGCGCCGGCCCTCGCCGCCCTCGACGCCACCGTCGTGGCGGACATCCGACGCCTGGCGAACCTGGTGCAGGTCCGGGTTCCGACGAAGCATCTTGCCAAACTCGCCCGCCTGCCGTCGGTCCTCGGTGTCGAGCGGGTGCCTCTGCTCGAGCGCTCCCTTGGCTCGGCCGTCCCGGTGGTGGGCGGACCGGAAGTGTGGGCGCGCACCACGCCCATTACGGGCAAGGGTCTGACCATCGGCATCATCGACTCCGGCATCGACTACATGCACGCAGACTTCGGTGGCGTGGGCACGGCCGCGGCGTTCAAAGCCAACGATCCGAAAGTGATCGAAGCGGGCAGCTTCCCGACTGCGAAGGTGGTGGGCGGCTTCGACTTCGTCGGTGACGACTACAATCCAGGACCGCAAGGACAGGGCGGCACGCCCCAACCGGATCCGGATCCCATCGACTGCTTCAAGGCGCAAAGCATGCAGGTCGCCGGGGGTCACGGCACCCACGTCGCCGGCATCGCCGCAGGCACCGGCGTGCTGCAGAGCGGTGCGACCTTCACCGGATCCTACGCCCAGAGCTTTGATCCCAGCTTGTTCCGCGTGGCGCCTGGTGTGGCCCCGGAAGCGAAGCTATTCGCGTTGAAAATCTTCGGTTGCGAGGGTGGCACGACCCAGCTGGCATCGGCCCTGGAGCGCGCGGTCGATCCGAATCAAGACGGCAACCTCTCCGACCGCTTGGACGTGGTCAATGCGTCCCTTGGCACGGCCTATGCGGTTGGCTCTGCGGGCGGCGTGCTGGTGCGAAACCTGACGAAAGCGGGCAGTCTGCTGGTCGTGGCCGCCGGCAACGACGGCCAAACCTTCTGGGCCACGGGGTCCCCCAGTGTGTACCCGGACGCGCTTTCTGTGGCGGCCAGCGTGGACGCGGATCTGGTCGCGCTGCAGGTCAAGTCGCCAGCCGCCGTCGCCGGGGACTACGCCGCCGCCGAAGGAGGCTTCACGACGCGCCTGTTGGATAGCGGAGCGGTCAGCGCGAAGCTCGTTGCCAGTGCGCCCGTGAACGGCTGCCAAGGTTTTAGCAATGCGAGCGCCATCAGCGGCAACGTCGCGTTCATCGATCGTGGGTCGTGCACCTTCGTACAGAAGTTCAACAACGCCATCGCGGCCGGAGCAGTCGCCGCGATCATCGTCGACAACGAAGACAACTCACTGCCCTTTGCCATGTCAGGTGGCGACCCAGGCAGCGTGTCGATCCCCGGTGTGATGATCCGCAAAGTGGACGGCGACAAGATCCGCACGCAGCTCGCGGCAGGCGTCAACGTGGTCTTGGACCCGGTGGTGAAGTTCAGCGGCGCCGGCAGCGAAGTCATTGCATCGTTTTCGTCCCGGGGCCCCAGTGCCATCGACGGCATCCTGAAGCCGGAAATCTCGGCGCCAGGCTTCTCTATCGACTCGGCGCGGGTTGGCTCCGGCACCTTGGCGCGTCGCTCGCAGGGAACCAGCATGGCGTCTCCGGTGGTGGCGGGCGCCGCGGCACTGATGCGCCAGGCGCAGCCCACTTGGACGCCGGCCGAGATCAAGGCCGCGCTGATGAACTCCGCCGAGCCGGCCACGGATGGGACGCTGACCCCCTACCCGCCCAGCATCGCCGGCGCGGGACGCGTGGCCATCGAGCGCGCCGTCGACACCACGTTCACGGCACTGTCCGACGAGGCGAGCGCTAGTGTCGCGGTGTCCTTCGGCGCGCTGATCAGCGACGAGAAGGCCACCAAAGAGCGGCCGCTCAGCGTGAAGAACCATGGCAGCCAGGAGATCACCGTCGATTTGGCGCTGGAGCCCCTGCGCGCGCTGCCAGGGATCAGCATCGCGATCGCGCCCACCCAATTGACCATCGCCCCCGGTGCAACCGAAAGCGCGAAGCTGACGCTGTCCTTGGATCCCGAGGCGCTCGGCGCGCCGGAAGCGGGTCCCGCGACGCCCACCATGCAATTCGAAAACCCCCGGCACTATCTGGTTGAGGCCGACGGCTGGGTCAAACTCAGTTCGGGCACCGAAACCTCCGTGGTGCCGTACCACGGCGTGGTGCGCGCGGCGGCGCAGCGCAAGGCTCTAGCACTCCCGGAATGCGCCGAAACAACTCCCGGTGTGATCAACGTGCCAATCGGCGGCACCAGTGCGCACCCGAAGCCCGTGGTGACGGCGTTCCAGCTCGGAGCGCTCAGCGCGCGCATGCCCACCAGCGACACGAATCCCGAGCAAGCCATGCTCGACCTGTTGGCGGTCGGCGCCGCGACCGACATCAGCACCGCCGAGACCTTCGATGACGCCGGCGCGTTCATCGGCGTGGCCGTCGCAGGCGAATGGACCACTGCCGCGCGGGGAGCGCTTTCTTTGATCAACGTCGCCGTGGACACAAATTTCGACGGGCAAGCGGAGTTCGTGATCCGCGCGGAACCCCTGACCTCCGAAGGCCCCTACGCGGACGTGCTGACGTCGACGACCTACCGCCTGAGCGACTCGCAGCCCCTGGGCCGACGTTTCTTGAATATGGTCAGCGTGGAGACCGCCAAAACGGAGCCCTTTTACAACAGCGTGCTGGTCCTTGCGACGGATCTGAAGGACCTGGGGCTCACCCCCGGCGCGACGAAGTTCGCGTACGCCGTCGTGACCCAAGCCTTCGATCTGGGCACCCAGGCGGACCAAACCGAATGGATCACCTTCGACCCCGAAGCGCCGGAGCTCGACACCGCTATCTTGGGCGAAGAAGGACGGCCCGTATTCCAAGGCGACGAAGTTCGCGTGCAGATCAGCGACGCGGCCCGCGCGAGCCAAACCGTGCCGGACCTGTTGCTGCTGCATCACAACAACTTGCCAGGCGAGCGCTTCGAAGTCGTCAAGCTTTCCGACGCGCTGGTCGGAACCGGTGATCTGGTGGTGAAGTCCACGCCCCTAGACGATCTGACGGCCGGACAGGCCGCGCTTTGGAAGTTCCAAGTCTTCAACGAAGGCAACCGCAGCGTGGACAACGTCTCCGTCGCTGCAAGCGTCAAGGGCGCAAAGATCGTCACCCAAGCCACATCTCGCGGCAGCTGCAGCATCGACGACGGGGTGAGCTGTGATCTCGGCACCCTCGCACCCGGCGAGGGCGCGGAGGTACACGTTGGCATCGAAGCCTCCGGTTCGGCGAGCAGCGTCATCCTCTCTGCCGTCGCACCCGACGCCAAGCCATGTGAAAGCGACATCAAGAACAACAGCCTCGAAGTGAGCGTAGCGGTCACGGGCGCGGGAACCACCACGGCAGCGCTGTCTCCCAGCGGCGGCTGCGGTGGCTGCGCTGTGCCCCGTCGAGGCCAGAGCGACGCACCGCTGTGGCTGGCCTTGAGCGCCCTCGGTCTGGCCGGCTTGCGCCGCAGGGCTTTCTCCAAGAGATCCGGGAAAATTCGCTGAGAGTGATTTTGAGATCTGCTCTAAGCTGCCAGGCAGTGGAGCGGGGCATTCAACGAATCATTCTGGCGCTGCTGGCGCTGGCGCTATGGGCCCCGCCCGCTGCTGCAGCGCCGGTGCGGCTACGCGTTGCGGTAGTGCTCGACGCCTCTGCGAGCATGAAACAAAACGACCCGGACCGCTTGGCGCGGCTCGCGGCCCGCCTCGTGACGGACCTCGCCGACAGCCGGGATCAAGTTTCTTTGGTTTCTTTTGGCACGAGCGCCCGGAAACTCGTGTCCGCAGCGGGCACTGAAGAAAAAAAGTTCATGTCGGCGCTCGACGCGCTCACACCCGATGAGAGCTGCACGGACTACGCACGCGGGCTCAGCGCCGCCGCGGCGGAATTTCAAGGGCCTCGACCGGCGGGGGAACGGCGCCTGGTTGTCTTCTTGACGGACGGCGAATACCACCCGGCGCGGGCCGGTGAAGACCGCTGCAAGGCCGACACGCGCTTCGAAAATCCACGGCTGGGCGACGACGACCGCAAGTCCTTCGCAGAGCGCGTCACGCGGGCGGCCGGGGATCTCTCCCGCCGCGGCGCCAAGGTCTTCGTCGTGGGCCTGGGCAGCGGCTTCGACAAAGCCGAGCGCTCCAAAGCGTTGCTATCCAAAGTCGCGCAGGGCACGGGGGGCCGGCTGCTGGTCGCCAGCAGTGCCGATCGCGTTCCAGAGCTGTTCACGGATATCTTCGCCGCCCTGGTCGGATCCCCGGTGGAAAAACCGCCACCCTCTGCGAACGTGCTGCTAAACGTGCCGCCGGATACGGAGCGGCTGCAGCTCGTCGTGCGTACGGATAGCGCGGATTTGCCCGTTACCTTCGCGAACGAGGACGGCGCGGCGTTCCCCTTCGGCAAAACGGCCGCAGCAGCCCGCGGCCCCGCCTTTCGAGTCGAGACGGGACGCAAACGCCGGGGCTACGCCGTGTGGAGCGTCGATGCGCCGAGCCCGGGACGCTACACCCTGGCGCGCACGTCCGCGGGCAGCGCCCTCAACGTCTGGGCGCTGTACGACGTGGGCACGGCGCTACGCATCGAAAAGGTTGCAGAGGCACTCGCGGACGGCTCCAAGGTGACCGGCGTCGTCGCGCTGCGCAGCCGCCACGGCAAACCCATCGCGTGGCCGGGAAGCTACGTGGACAAGCTGAGCTTCTCCGTGTCCGTGGACGGCAAGCCGCGTCCGATGCGGCCCGATAAGTCGGGTGCCGCAGTGTTCGAGTTCCCTGCCCTCCCGCCCCGCGCTGCGCCCTACGCCATCGAAGCGACTGCACGACACGACGAAGGTTTTCTCGAGGTCGACCCGGTCAAGCTCGAGTTCCGTGTGGTGCACCGCATCCCCCTCAGTTTGAGCATCGACCCGGTCAGCTTCGACAGCATGGCCGAGCCCGGCACGCTGACAACTTGCAAAGTGCGCGTGAAGAGCCCCGCCGCGTTGCCAGTGCCCGTCACGTTGCAGCTCTCGGCGTCAGACGAAAACACGCGACAGGACCTACGCTTCGAGCCCGCGAAGGTGAGCTTTGGTCCCGACGCGCGCGAAGCAGAGATCCGCGTCAGCTTCGCGGATCCTGAAGCTCTGCGCTGGGAGGACAAGCGCTACGGCGGTCAGCTGACCTTCAGCGCCGACGCCGACACAGCGCCCCTGCTCTCCGGAGACGCTGCATTTTCGACGCCAGTCAACGGCACACTGAAATCCTGGACGCTGAAGCGCTGGCTGGAAGAACACTGGGGCAAGCTCGCGATCGGCCTCGCCCTGCTGTGGCTGGTGCTCTTCGTGATCGGCCGCGCCGTCGCGTCCAAATTCCCCCCCAAGGCGCGCATCCGTTATGTGGAGCTCGAATCGCCTTTCGAAAACGACTCGTTGATCAAGCGCTACGCCCGACACGGGGCATTCCGCAGCGCTCGCTTCTCCTTTCCCTTGGGCAAGAAGGCGAAGAAGCTGGTGACCTTCACGGCAAAAGGCCGCGGCTTCGAGCTCGAAGGCGAGGCCGGCACCCCCGTGACCCGCGTGTCCCAAGGGGATGCGCCGCCCAGCCGCGGAACCCAAACCGGCGTTTGGGACGAGCGTTATCGGGTCGGGGATCGCTACGAGGTTTGGCTGACCCGAAGCTAGGCCAGCTCGTTTTGGGCAAATTCGGCTGTTTTTCGAAAATCCCCCGGGGCAATAGAGCTTCATGTCGCGATAGCCGCCGCGCGCGATATGCTCGCGGCGACACCATCCATCCAAGGGGAAACGATGATTCAGCGGATGAAGATCCCGCCCCATTTGTTCGTGGGGCTCGGCGGCTGTGGCAGCAAAATCGTCAACGAAATCGCGCGTAAGCTCAAGCGGCGCACGGACGAATACGCGCGCTATCGCGATCTCGTCCACTTCTTCGCCTTCGACACCGATCAGCACGAGCTGAAACAGTCTGAAAGTGTGGACGTGCGGGTGCCGATTTCGAGCTTTGACAAGCGCGCCTATGTGGCACACGCCTTTGGACAGCGCGGCGCGCCCGAGGATCCGCTGCTGAGCGCCTGGTGGCCGGAGTATTACCTACCCCGGGACGTGGCCGGCGCAGGCGCGGGTCAGATCCGAATCGAGTCCCGACTGAGTCTGCACTTCACACTGAAGTTCAAGCCGGAAGTATTCACGGCTTTGGAGCATGCGGTGGGCCGTAGCTTCGCCATCGACACGCGCTTCCGAGATGGGGACAAGGCGCCGATGGTGCATATCTACGCCAGCCTCGCAGGTGGCACGGGCAGCGGCGCGTTCTTGCCGTTGGCCTACATGATCCACGACCTGTTCCGAGAACACTCGCGCCCCATCACCGTCGGCACCTACGTATTGCCCGCGGTCTTTCGCCGCGCCGGCCTGCCCAACCAGCAACTCGACAAGATCATGGCCAATGGCTACGCCGCGCTGCTGGAGCTTGAGCACCTGCAGTCGGCGACGGAATCCGAGAGCGTCGAATTCCAATACGATCCGCGGGCGAAAGAGCGCCAAATGGTCAAACGCCGGGCCTTCGATCAGGTCTACCTGATCGACGACATCGGCGCGGGCAGCGAGGTCATCACCGACACCCGCCAGGTGTATCAAGCCATCGCCGACAGCGCGTATTCACAGATCTTCAGCGATATCTTGGGTCGCCAAGCGTCGACCGCCGACAACGACGAGCGGGAGATGGGCGTCACGGATCACCAGATGTACACCAAGCGCTACGGCAGCTTTGGCCTCAGCGTTTTGACCGTGCCAGATACGGACATCCTGGAGTACTGCGCCAACCGCTACGCCGTTGAAGCACTGACGCGCACCTTCGCGCTGCCCGCGGAGCAGCCGCCAGAACGCGAAAGCCACGCCGACCGCGAGCGCCGCGAGCAGGACTTCGTGAACCACGTGTTGCAGCAGGGCAACTTGCCCGGGGACACGGGGGCGTTTTATCGACGCATCGTCGACAGCTGCGACGGCAACGCCGAGGAACAAGGCACTGTCGACCGCTTCTTGCGCTACTTCGAGACGGAGTTTGCGCCGCGGGTGCAGCGACACGTGCAGCTGCCGCGCTGGACGGAAGAGAAGCTCCTGGAGTTTGACGAGGACCCAGAAACCGTCCGCATCGAACTACCCAAGCGCCTGGAGCAGTGGAACAAGGCCGCGGAAAGCGCCCGGGAAAAGATCGACCAAGAAGCGTCGTTCATCGCCGGTGAAGTCAACGGCGCCGAGCACGAACACAGCTTCGGCAAACTGCTTGCGGATCGCGGCCCCATCGTCGAGCGGCTGTTTCTGATCCGCGTGGCGACCGCGCTGCGTCAGTACCAGGCGGCCGCTCGCGCCCGCGAAACGACGGCAAGCGACGTGCTGAAGCCCCTAGCAAACAGCTACATGTCTTGGGCTGAGCGCCTTTCGGACGCAGCGCCCAAGACCGTCGTGGAGTACGTGCGCGGCAACGACTACGGACAGGAAGTCGTGCCGGAGTTCATGGGTTGGTACCGCACGAACATGGAAGGACCTCAGGTCGAAAAACTGACCAGCGCTGGCATGGTGGATCTGTGCGAAGACCTGCTGCGTGCCATCGAAGACCGTAAGAATCGCCTGGGCACGCTATTCTCGGAGCTGTTTTCCATCCGCGACAAACTGCTAGCCAGCTGCGACGAGCTGATCCGCTACGGCGTGCGACGGGATCAAGGCGGCCTGTCCAACGAGCATGTCTTGGACGTGGAGATTTACCAGAACTACGAGGACCCCCGGGGACTACGCATGTGGAACTGGGTTTTCGACCGACGCGAAAACCGGGGCGCGGACTACGATCCCGCCAAGATCTTCCCAGCTGTCCAGGTGGCCTACGCATCCGTGGAGCACGCCCGGCATATGAGCGCCGCGGTGAGCGACTCCCTGGTGGAAATGGGCAGGCAGGTCTGGCGGCAGCGCGTGCTTGGCCACGACGAGCCCCGCGGCTTGGACGAAATGGGGCTGGAAGTGCATTCGGGGCTGACCGAAGAAGCCCAGCTGGCCCTGGGCTGGGCGAAGCTGCGCAAACACCACCCGGATCCACTTTCCTTCCACTACCGAGAGCACCAACAAGAGTGGGAGCTCGCTCTGGAGTCGATTCGTCCAGAACAAGTCGACGACTACATCCAGCACAAGATCCACTACGCCGCGAAGAAGTGCGCGCCGTTCTTGCGGCTGCGCCGTGAAGAGCGAGCCACCTCCATCGAGCCAAAGCGTTACGTGGTATTGCATCCAACCTACTTGGACAACCCCAAGCTGAAGCACTGGCTGCTGGAGAACGAGCGCTTCCCCGTCAAAGGCGGCGACGTGCTGCGTAGCGAGGATGCCAAGCGTGTCACCTTCTATTGGAGCGAGCTGGGCATGCCGCTGTATCGCATCGACTCCATGGACGACTATTACGACCGCTACCACTACGTGAAGCGGGACGAGCTCTCCCGAGGCAAGGTCTATCGCTGGGCGGATCTGCCACTGCAGCCCAAACACGCCGCGGCGCACGCCGCGCACTGCGAAGGGCGCCGCGTGCCGGACATCCCCCTGCACCTGGACAAGCGCTGGGAAGGCGCGCCGGACGAGCACGAATGCCTCGCAGACATCGCCCCGAAGGCCGTCGTGGCGGGGCACGGACGCAAGGCCTGGCTCGAGAAGCGCGACCAGGTGCATACCACCCGTTCTGCGGAAGAACTGGTGCATTTCGTGTGGGCACAGGTTCACGAACTAGTGCTGCGCACAGAAAGCGGGGAGATCGTCTTTTCAAATGACGACATTCCTCAGCGCGACCGCACCCTGGGCAAGTTCCGCGACGTGGCCTTCGACAACTTCCGCGAGGTCAAGCTGGCCATCCGCGAATGGCTGATCGAGGAGATCAACAAGCGCAATGACGCCTTCATCGAAAACCGCGATCGCGAAGGCGCGACCGCCCTCGTCACGGCGCACTCGGAACAACTGCGAAAACTCCGCCTGCAGCTTGAGGGCAAAGAACACGCTTTTGTAGAGCAGGAGCTTTCGGCTGCGACCCAAGCCCTCGAGGCACTGCTCGCAAAGATGTGAGATCTTGAGTCGCAGCGACAGTCCGAAGATCGTGGTGGGTCTTGGCGCGTTCGGCGCCAAGACTGCCGCGCGACTGAAGCCCTTGGCGTCAGACGCCCTGGTCGTCCTGACGGCACCCGCGGACGACACCGCAGATCTCGTGCGCGAAACCCTCGAGCACACAAAGCGTCTATTCGGGTTGCGTAGTGGCCTCGGCGCCCATGACCGTGATCTCCTGCTCATGGTCGTGGCCGATTTGGACGAGGCCGGCATTGCGGACGCGGCGCCGCGCCTGGCCCGGGAGCTGGGTGCGGCGCTTTCAGCGCGCTTCAGCCATATTCTTGGGCGGGGCCGGGCCAGTCGGCTGACCCTCGCACCCGTCGTGGTGCTCTCCGGCGCGCGGGAGGGCAAACCCACTGCCGCGGCCTCCGCCGCGCTTTCGCAATTCGAAGCCTTGGCGCAGGGCGACCCGGAGCTCGGCGCCGCGGCAGCCAGAATACTCGTGCTGGAACCCCAAACCCGGCGCTACGAACTTGCGGAGACCGAACTCGTTTCGACGGTGGTGTCGTTCTTGTTCCTGCTGCTTTCCACAGACCTGGAACAGCAGGAGCCGGTGCGCAGCTTTTTCAAGTCCCTGCCGGATCAGCAACGCGACGGCCGCGTGTTTGCGTCCTTCGGTTGCGCCACCCTGGAGCTATCCGCAAAGCACTATGTGCTCGCCCGCTTGTGCCGCGACCTTGTGGCGTGGCTGCGCAGCGTTCCCAGCGATGCCGCCCAACACGCACACGCTACCGCAGAGCGATTGATCCCGACCGCCGCCGAGATCGAGTCGAACATCCGCGCGCCCCAAGGGGAGCACGCGGATTTGATCGAGCTGCTGCGCACTCAAAAGCCGAATGTGGACGTGCCCAACATTGGCGCGAGTGACCGCCCCGAAACGATCCGCGATGTGAAGTTCGGCTGGGGCTGGTTCGACGCGTTGCAGAACACCGTGGGAGCACTGGTGCGGCGCTTGGACGAACTCGAAATGGACGAGCTGGCGCGGGTGGCCGACGAACGCGGGCACAAGCTGGCCACCAGCATTTCCAAGGAAGCGCTCGAGGAAATCGACGAAAGCGAAGCCCGCGACGCCCACGGTTTCGCCCGGGCCTTGCGCCTAGTCGAACGTGCGCGCGCCGTCGCCGAACGCGAACGCAAGGCTCTGGAGCGCGCAGTGAACAGCGCCGAACTCTCCCCTTTCCCCGAGCCCACAAGCGTCGAAAACGCGCTGATGGGCCTGCGCGAAGAGAGCACGCGCCGACCACGACCCTTTCGCCTAGTGGCCTTCGGCGTTCTGGCAGCCGTGCTGGCCGCGCTGCTGCTGCAGCATGTTCCCAAGTGGATCTACGTGGCGCTGTTTCAGCGGCGAGTGCCCCTCGGTGCGCTCAGCCCGGCCAGCGGCAGCATGCCGGTGGAAGGCGCCCTGGCACCGCTCCTGGAATCGCCCTGGAGCTTCTTCCTGGTCCTCGGGATCGCCCTCGGCGTCGCCTACTTTCTGCTCAGCCGCCATCGGGCGCAGCGGCACGCCGCGCTCTGCGCCGACCGGGACCACCTCAGCGCATCCGTCGAGCGCTTCCTATCTGACGCGCTCACTCCGAGCGTGCTCGGCTTCTACGAAGACCGTCTGCAGCTCTCGCTGCGCGCCTGGGCACTGCGCGCCCTCAAGCAGGTCGAACGCACGCTGGATCTCGAGCACTATCGTCTCACTGCACTCTCAAACGCACTGGAGAGCCTGCAGCGGCGCTACGAGGCCCAACTCAAAGCCGTCGAGGCCCCCGTCGCCACTGACTCTGGGGACCTCTTATTTCGACGCCGGGCCCGATCCGAAGTGCTGAGCTCGCTATACTCGCAGATCCGGCCGACCAGCGACGTCTTCGAGCGCACCGTCGCCACACTGGGGCGGCCAGAGGGCGCAGGTCGTGACGAAGCGCCGCTGCTATTTGACCCCGAGGCACTTGCGGCGGCCCTCGAGGGCGAGGTCGAGCTGACGCCAGCCGTGGTGGCAAAGCATCTGGGCGGTCCGGTGCTGGAGTTTGTCACGGAGATGTTCGAGACCCTCGGCGTGCCCCTCGAAGTGATGGAGTTCGACGACCGCAGCGCGGAGCGCAGCTACATCTTCTGCCCGGACTGGGCGCTGCCCATCATGACGGACGCCCGCGCCTCAGGATTGAAAGCCCCGGAGCCCATCGTCAGCGGCGATCCGGAACGCGTGCACGTCTTGGTCATGCGCACAGCGCTGCCGCTATCGGCGATTTCCGTGTTGGGAGGCGACGCATGATCGATGCGCTGCTGGCGCTATATCGCGCCTACCCGCTGCTGGGCATGATCGTCGAAACCGGCCTGGTTCTGTTGGTCACGACCCTGATCGGCCGCGGCGTGCTCAGCATCTTGCGTCGTACTTCAACGCGCCTGGCCGCCGGTCCGGTCTTGCTCCTTTCCGCGCTCATCGTCGGCGCGGCGTTTGCGATCACCCTCGGCTACCTGGCGGTGACGGGGCGCAGCTTCGAAACCGCGGCTATCGAATGGCTTTCGGGGGTGAAAGGCGAAAGCTTCGAGCAACTCGGCAGCATGCGCTACCCCTTCGTCCTCGGGCTGACCTATGCGGCTTTGTACGGCGTGTTTTGCAGCGTTGCGCTGCTCTTGGCCTGGTTTCTTGGACTGCTCAAAGGCGACGGCGGCGCCGCGCGGGAAGTCGAAGCGGAGCTCGGCACCTCTCTCGCGGAGCGCTTCTACAAACTCGCCGGGTTCCGCGAACCTGGCGTGCAAGAGACGCGCTTCTCGGAGTGGGGACGCCCCTTGGTGCGCGCGCTTCGCATCGTGCAGTGGATCGCACTGGGCGGCGCGGTCACTGGCTCACTCTCGCCACCGCTGTGGGCACTGGGAGCCATCCTGATCGAGGGCGTCTCCCTCAACCTAGTGGACCCGCCGAAGAGTCCAGAAGAAGAACGGCGGCGTAAGGAGAAATCCGAAGAAATCCAGACCCAGTACAAAGACGCCGATCAGTTGGTACGCGCGCTGTCGACGGATCCGCGAGGACCAGAGTTGGACGTGCGCGCCGGTGGGACCGTGAGTGGACAACTCGAACACGTCGCGGAGCGCACCCGACTCGGCGACGAAAGCACCCTGATGCAAGCCGCGCTGCAAACCCTCGGCATCACGGGCTTTTACGTGCACCAGGAAGCCGCCGCGGAGGGGATCCTCTCCGGCAAGAACATCCTGATGGAAACCCCGCCCCTCAGCGGACGGCGCACCCTGGGAGACTTGCTTGCGATGCGCGCGGTGCTGCTGCAAGGCGGCTCGGTATTGTACTTGTCCCCAGACGCTGATGAATCGGCGCGCCGCGCCCGGGCGTTCCGTGATCTATCGGCGACCTGCAACTGGGCGTGGGCACTGCACAGCCACGATCTGGCCAACCATGGCCGCCGCGGCGTGCACCCGCAAAAGCGCCCCCCGGCCATCGTCTTTTCGACGCCCACGGAAGTCCACGAGGACATTTGTCCACGCCACGCGGAGTGGGATGGCTTCTTGTCGCGCCTGTCGCTCATCGTCGCCGTCGACCTCGATCGCTACGGCGGCGTTCGGGGCAGCTCACTGGCGTTTACCATGCGTCGCCTGATGCGCCTGGTGCGCAAGACCGGCGCACGCCCCGTCGTGCTTTCCACCATTGCGCCCTTTGGACCGGACGTGCTCGGGCTGTCCGAGCGCTTGATGGGGGTGCCCTTTGACGTCATCGGGCCCGAATCTGACAGCCGCGGAGCGCCGCCGCAGCAGATCGTCGTCGGCACGCAGCGCGCGGCCGGCGAGCTGCACCCCGCCGTCGGCGCTCGAGGGGTCGCGATTGCGTGTGGTTACCGCGCCGAGCTCTTCGGCTTCGACGAGACTCTGACCACCTTCGAACAAGAACAACAGGTCAATCGTGTGCTCCTGGATTTCGGGCACGCGGTGATCCAGACCGGAGACGGCGGGCACCTGAAGCTGGATGCGGCCGACGCCGTCGTCTCCCGGCTGCGCCCTGAAAACGCAGCGCTGCTGCGTTTCTTCACCCGTCACGCCGGGCGCACGGCCATCGATATGGCCACGCTGTCTGCGCGGGAAGTCCGCGCGCGCTCTCAGGCGCCGGACGGGTCCGAGAGTCGCTTCGGCGGCTTTGACGTGGACGAGGAGAAGAAGCAGCCGGCACCTGCGCCCGCCGACAGCGAAAGCAACGACGCGGACGATGGCGACGCTAGCGACGCCACACCGGACCAGGGCCCAGCAGACGAACCGAGCGTCGAGATCCGCGCGGATCGCGTCGTGTCGATCTGGTTGCCGGAAGAAGACCCGTTTTCTCGTCTGCTGTCCGAGCACCCAGAGTACCTCGACCCACGCCGGCTACACCCCATGCTCGGGCTGGGTTCCGCGCCCGTTGCCGCAACAGACTTGCCACAAATGGCAGCGCGCCACGCGGTGCTCGCCGCCGCTGAGTCCCCGCTAGCTGTCAGCGAAGCGCACAAGATTTTCCCTGCGTGCAGCGAGCTACTTGGCGATCCGTCCGCGCTGGGCCTACGGCAGCGCACGATTGCAACGCTGTCCCCCGGCGGAGGCCTCGAGCGCGAAGTGCTGCTCACCCATACCGACGCCGAAGAAAGCGCCAGCACCACTGCGCTCACCGCCAGCGGCGACGTCGGCAGGCTGCTGGATCGTGGAGACGGCGCGGTCCTGTGGTCGACGGACAAGCGGCGACTCCGCTCGGCGGCGTATCCGGGCCGTGTGCTCATGGCGGGCGGGCGCCGCTACCGCGTGCTCTTGCCGGAGGAACAACCCGGCCGCGATCAGGGGGATCTCTACGCGGTTCCCGAACGCCGACGCACCGTCACTGCACCGATCCGTAGACTCGAATTCAGTTTCGCAGGAGTCGGGCACGAGCTCAATTTTGGCGGGCCCGAAAAGGTTCGCCTGCATCACCCCATGGTGGAGTTGAAAGAAACGGTGCTCGGTGTCCGCAGTGCCCATGCAGCTCGCGGAAGTGTCGACGAGCTGTTCTACGCCACACCCGAAGTGATTCTGCAGCATACCCGCGTGGCGGTCGTGCAGTTGCCCGCTGCAGCGCCAGAAGCCGTGCACGGCGTCGCCCACCTTGCCCGGGCCACCCTGCGCGCGTTCCTGCAGCATCGGGAGGAGGATTTGGACGTCGCTTGGAACGGCACAGACAGTCAGATCTACTTTGTCGATCGTCATGGCGAAGCCGGCTTTGCCCGGGCCCTCACCAGCTCCGTGCTGCAGCACACGCTGTTTTGGGCGTTCGAAATCTTGCGCAGCGCGCGCCACGATCCGGACTGCGGCGCGCGCAATGGCTGCAGTGCGTGCGTCTTCGGGATCGCCTGCCACTCCCATGGGGATCATCCGGGTCCGAGCCGAAGTGCCGCAGAGGCCCTTCTCGGCCAAATCCTGGGCAGTCACGCAAGCCTTGCGCCGTACGCGCAATAGATGCGCATTCCTGGCTTCAGTGGGGCGGATCTGCAGCCCGTTGGCGTGGGCACACCACGTGCAAAGCCTGCGCGGCATGAGCAATCTACTCCCCCGCGTCGTCGGCGACATCATGACCCGAGAGGTCGTCACCTTATACGAGGAAGACAACCTTGAGCGTATCGAAGAGGGAATGAAGCGCTATCGGTTTCGTCATCTTCCCGTGATGGACGACGGCAAGCTGGTGGGACTCATCACGCACCGCGACGTGCTGCGCGCCCAAGCTAGCAGCTTGGAAACGGGTGGGGCGCAGAAGACGAAGTGGATCAGCGAAAGCGTATTTGTCCGCGACATCATGCAGCAGAACGTCACGACCGCGACCGCGGAGATGTCGCTTTCCGACGCCGGAGAGCTGATGCTCAAGGGGAAGCTGGGCTGCTTGCCGGTCGTGGACGACAAAGGTGGCCTCTGCGGCATCATCACCGAGGCGGATTTCGTGAAGCTTGCGGTGCGACTTCTCGGCGCTGTTTGAAGTTTTGCTGCGGCGCCTTGCGCTAGCAGTTTAGACTCGAGGTGGTGAACCAAGAGTTTGACCTGATCGTGATCGGCGCCGGGCCGGCAGGGGAAAAGGGAGCGGCACAAGCCGCGTACTTCGAAAAGCGCGTCGCAATCATCGACGCGCGCGTGCAGCCAGGCGGCGCCGCGGTGCACACCGGTACGCTGCCTAGCAAGACCCTGCGCGAAGCCGCCCTGTACCTCTCCGGGCATCGGGCACGAGAGCTCTACGGCATCTCCGCGAGATTGGACGCGGACGCCACGCTGACGCGCTTGCTCGACCGCAAGGACGCCATCATTGCTGCCGAATCGGCAACCATCAGCCAAAACCTAGAGCGGCACGGCATCGAACGCTTCACGGGCCGCGGCCGCATCGTTGACGCGCACTGCGTGGAAGTGCAGGCCGCGTCCGCGGTCCGCCTGCGCGCGGAGCACATCTTGATTGCGACGGGCTCCTGCCCATACCGACCCGACGACATCGACTTCGAGGACGATTGCATCCACGACAGCGACGAGATCCTGCAGCTGAGGGAAATCCCCAAAACACTGATCGTGCTCGGTGCCGGCGTGATTGGCTGCGAATACGCCTGCATGTTTGCGGCGCTGGGCTGCAGCGTGACCCTCGTTGATACCCGCGCTCAGATCTTGCCATTCTTGGATACGGAGCTCGTCGAACGACTCACGCAGACCATGCAGCGAAACGGCATTCGGTTCCTCGCGCAGCAGCGCTGGACTCGGGTGGCGCACGGAAGTGGCGGGGTGCAGGTGGATCTCAGCGACGGGACGACGATCTGCGCCGAGCAACTGCTCTTCGCCGCGGGGCGCATGGGCGCGACGACGGGCCTTGGTCTGCAACAGATTGGTATCGCGCCGGACAAGCGCGGCTACGTATCTGTCGACGAGTGTTACCGCACGCCGGTCCCCAGCGTATGGGCGGCCGGCGACGTCATCGGCTTCCCAGCTCTCGCATCGGTCTCCATGGAGCAAGGCCGCGTCGCGATGTGCCATGCCTTCGGTTTCGAATACAAACGCAGCGTGGCCGAGTTGCTTCCCTACGGCATCTACACCATCCCGGAAGTGAGTGCCGTCGGCGCAACGGAACAGAGCTGCCAGGAGCGCGGCATCCGCTACGTTACAGGCAAGGCGCACTACAGCGACAACGCGCGCGGAAAAATCACGGGCGACACTGAAGGCTTCACCAAACTCGTAGTCAACGCCGATTCGCGCAAACTCATCGGCGTGCACTTGATCGGAGAATCGGCGACAGAACTCGTCCACATCGGTCAGACGGCGGTCCAGCTGGGCGCGCCGGTCGATGCTTTCATCGAAATGGTCTTCAATTATCCGTCCCTCGCGGAGAGCTACAAGTACGCCGCCTACGCTTGCCTACACGCGCTGGCCCAAAAATGAGCAGATGGCGCCCTTTCAACTACGCGAACCTAAAGCGCTTTTCGAAAGTTGAGCAGAATCTGCTCAACTGATGTCCTCCCAGGTCGCACATCCCTCCGCTCTGCGGGCAGCATTTGCGTGTCCGCCAAGACCTGATAGATCTTTGTTACGGGACAGCTTCGCTCCTACGCGCATTCTCACCCTGGGGGCGGCAGGGTAGACTAGCGACGCAGATGTGCGCCGCCGCTCGCAAGGATCAGTCCACGGAGAAGCTAAAACTTCTCCGCGGTGGTTTGCGGGCCCACGTTTACTGGGACGGCGGCTTCACTGAAGTTCCGCTGGAGCCGGGGATTGAGTTGGTATTCGGACGCGGCCAAGACTGCGACGTTGTGCTGGACGATCCTTCCGTGTCCCGCGCCCACGCGCGCCTCGTCACCGGTCCACCCATCGCCATCGTCGACCTTGGCAGCGCAAACGGAACCCACGTGGACGGTGTGCCTACGCCGGAGAACAAACCCGTTCATTTACGTTTCGGCGCCCTGGTTGAACTCGGAGACGCGATCTTAGTCGTGCGCACGCCGCCGGATACGGCGTCTGGTGAAAACGTCGGTGCGCCCGCGCGCGCAGTTGCCGAGCAGGCGGCGCTGCGCGACGTCGCGCGGCGCCTTTCTCGCAGCAACATCGCATTCAGCGTCGTGGGCGAGGCCGGAGCTGGCAAACGATACTTTGCCGACTTGGTACACTCTCTAGCGCCGCACGAGGATAGGCCGTTCGTGCGCGTCGGTTGTGCGGATTGGTCGGAGTCCACGATTGATCGGGAGCTATTCGGCTGCGCGCGAGGCTACGGACGCCCCTCGGATACGGAGCATAAGGGAGCGCTGCAGCGTGCCGAAGGCGGCACCCTGTTTTTGGATCGCGTGGCCAGCTTGCCGTCCCGTATTCAAGACAAATTGGCCCGCGCGCTGGATCAACGGAAGTTCCAGCGCCTGGGCGAAGAACTCAGTCGGCCCATCGACTGTCGGGTGATCGCCGGCGATCGCAACGCCCTCGAGACCTCCCTGAGCGCAGGCACGGTTCGCCCCGGCCTCTACCATCAAGTGGCGGGCGTCGTTGTGCACATCCCAGCGCTGCGCGATCGCGGTCCTGAGTTCGCGGAGCTAGTTCAAATCGGGCTCACCAAGGCAGCGGCGCAACTCAAGCGGCCGGTGCCGACGTTGGACCCCAGCGTGCACGAGTTGCTGCGGGAATACTCCTTTCCCGACAATTTTCGCGAACTGCTGCATGTGCTGCGCACCGCGTTGCTCGCGTCGGATAAGCTCGAAATCGGCGTGGCGGATCTGCCGGCGCGCCTTCACGCCGTCCTGTCGGACAAACGCCGGCGCAACGCGCCGCTGAAAGCTGAGCTGGACGAAGTGCTACGCGCACGCATCCTACAAGCGCTTGAAGACTGCGACGGCAACCAAACCAAAGCGGCGCGGGTCTTGGGACTGCCACGGCGCACGCTGGTCGCGCGCCTGGACGCCCTGGGGATCCCCCGGCCTCGCAAGGGCAAACGCTCCACCAAGTAGCCGCAGCGGGGAGCGGAACGGCGCGCGCATCACGCCGGCATCAGCGCCGCAAGCTGCGTCGTGGCGCGCTCGAGGTCCTCGGCCGGCACCGCGGTGAAACACAGACGCACCCAGTTTTCGTAGGCCGCTCCGGAGACCGCCCCAGGTGTCAACAGCACACCCTGGTCGAGGGCGCGCTCGAGAAACCCCTGCATGCTCTCCCCCTCCCGGAGCCAGCCGGTGACGTCGAAAAACAGAAATGTCCCGCCCTGTGGTGCGGCGAGGCCCAAGCGCGTCGCCGCCGCGCTGCCCGCAGCTTCGTACGCCGCCCGCGCCTCTAAGATCCAATCGTCGCCGAGGCGCAGCGCAGCCGCTGCGGCCAGCTGCATGGGTTTCGCCGCGCAGTAGGTCAAGAAGGTCTGCGCGCCACGCACAGCACCGAGCGCGCTTTCTGGGCCGTAGACCCAACCCACCCGTGCTCCGGCCAGGCCGTAGCTCTTCGAAACCGTATGGCAGGAAAGCGTGCGCTCGGGATGGCTGATCCACGCGGGCGTCGGCGGCGGTCGGAAGCTGAGTTCTTCGTAGGCTTCATCTGAGAAGATCCACAGGCCGTGGCTTTCGGCAAACGCGCACAGCGCCTTCTGGATAGCCTCGCTGTGCACCCTGCCCGTCGGGTTGTTGGGGCTGCCCATGTACAGCGCGACGCTACGATCACTCAGCGCGCCGTCGAGGGCGGCTCCGACATCGAAGTCCGCAGCGCCGCAACGATCGTAGAAAGGCACCTCCACCGCTTTGGCGCCGCGTCCGGCGATAATGCCGCGGATCAGCGGCCAATAGGGCGCAAGCACGATGACTTCGTCGTCGGCTTCGAGCAATGCGGCGGCCACGGCACTGAGCCCCCCGGTGGCGCCGAGGGTCACCTGCACGCGACTCGGCTCGACAGCGGCCCCGTGGCGCCGCCGCGCACGCTCGACGATCGCGTCGATCAGCGCGGGTTCGCCCTGCACCGGCGAGTAGTTGTGCAGACGCGGGTGCTCCCGAGACAGCTGCGCTTCGGCGCGGGCTTCCAGCAGCGGCTCACGATAGGTGTCGCCCACGTTCAGGGCGTACACCGGCCCCGGCATCTGTTTCGCCCGGGCAGCGAGCCCGCCGTAGACTTGAGCCGAGAGCGAAGCGGCGTGGCGGGAAATCTGCGGCGGTTTGGGCATGCGCCAGAGCTATGCGCAGCTTTCCGAGGAGCGCAAGCGTATGGCGCGCAGCCGCAAAGGTCGCTACAAGATCCCAATGTGGAAACTCTGCCTTGGGCTGCTCTTGGTCGCATGTGCTTCGGAGTCCGGCGCGCGCGCTCCCGCCACAGGAGGCGTGGCCGGCAGCTCGCCCGACGCTTCCGCGGACGCACACTCCGACGCGGCCGGTGGTAGCGCGGGAGCGGGCGGCACGAGCGGCGCCGCCGGAAGCGCGGGCACTGCAGGCCTGGCAGCGTGCCCCGAGTTTGAAGCTGGCGTCGTGGCGGGCACGATCGCATCGTCGGCGATCACCGAAGCGTCGGGGATCGTTGCCAGCCAGAAGAACCCCGGCGTGCTCTACGTGCACAACGACTCCGGCGATGGCCCGCGCATCTTTGCCGTCGGTCTCGACGGCAAGCACCTCGGTGAGCTCAGCCTCAGCGGCGCCACCGCTCAAGACTGGGAAGACATCGCCCTGGGCCCGGGTCCCACCGCAGGTGAGAGCTACCTGTACGCCGGCGACATTGGCGACAACGCTTCGGCGCGGGCGAACATCAAGATCTTCCGCGTGCCCGAGCCCCTTATCGACGCCAAGGGCGCAGCTTCGGATCAGACGCTGAGCGGCGTGGAGACCTTCACCGTGACCTACGCGGATGGCGCGCACAACGCCGAAGCGCTGTTGGTGGATCCCAAAGCTGGCCAGCTCGTCATCGTCACCAAGGCGGCCTCCGGCGTGTCCCAAGTCTTTCAAAGCGCTGGCCTACTCGCAGCGGGAGGCGGCAACGTGACCCTCACTGAAGCCAATAGCGTGACCTTCGGCCAGGGCGCGCTGGGCGGCAGCACGCTGGTCACCGGCGGGGACGTGTCGCCCGCGGGGGATCGCATCGCCATCCGCACCTACAGCGGCGTGTTCCTGTGGCGGCGCAGCCCCGGAGAGTCCCTGGCCCAAGCCTTCAGCTCCGAGCCCTGCCCGGCGCTGGCACTCCCTGAGAAACAAGGCGAAGCCGTGGGCTTCGCGGCGGATGGAAGCGGCTACTACACCGTCAGTGAAGGCAACACGCCGCCGCTGCACTGGTTTGCCCAAAAATAGCCGCACGTTCGCGCCCCAAAGGGCTCCCCGCCCAGACCCGAGTGCCCCGAAATCATTGGGTATTACTGTCTGCTTGACAGACCGATCCGGCGCGAGTACTCCTCCCAGCTCTCCGCGGGAGTAACTCAGCGGTAGAGTGCAACCTTGCCAAGGTTGACGTCGAGGGTTCGAATCCCTTCTCCCGCTC
>CALMUT010000012.1 GCA_937872925.1 uncultured Myxococcales bacterium
TGCCTCGAGCCACTGTTTTCAGCACGCCGTCCCCTCGGCCGCGCTACACACGAAGCTTACTCTCGGGCTGCGGGCTGCGGGCTGCGGGCTGGACCCTCGGGCTGCGGGCTGGACCACCGAGCTACCGTGCCGGATCCGGGCTGGACCACCGAGCTACCGTGCCGGATCCGGTTGCTGAAGGTCAGCAGCGAAGTCCCGGACTGGTACGAGTTTCTCGAGTATCAGCGCTTGGTCGAAGCCGCGCAAAAGCTGGGTCCGCAGTACCACTTGTTGGTGCTGTTGGCCGGCGATGCGGGGCTACGTCGGGGCGAGATCATCGCACTTCGGTACAGCGATCTCGATCTGCGGCGGCGTCTCATGCATGTGAGGCGTTCGGTGTGGAACGGCATCGAGACCGAAACCAAGGGCTTCCGCAGTCGGATCGTCCCGACCACGGAGGCTTTGGCGCAAGCGCTCAGCGGGCACCGACATCTGCGCGGACCGCGAGTCCTGTACACGGACGATGGCAAGGAGCTCACGAACAAGCACGTGCGCTCCTGGTTCATGCAGGCCCAGCGGCGGGCCGGGCTGGAGGAAACCGGGGCGATTCATCGCCTGCGGCACACCTTCTGCTCGATGCTCGCGGCCAAGGGCGCGCCCGTGAAGGCCATTCAGGAGCTGGCTGGTCACCAGCACATCACGACAACAATGAAGTACATGCACTTGTCGCCAGCGGACCGGCAAAGCGCGGTTTCGCTGTTGGACAAAGCTCGACAGGAGCAGCGCGCCAACGGGAATCTTGGAGACATTGTGGAGACGGGCCAAGGCTCGTCGCCAGTCTCCAAGAATTCCCGCTAGTTAGCTTGTGGAGGCGCCGGGAATCGAACCCGGGTCCGCGAGGCATCCAATCAACCTTCGTTCACGTGCGTAGTCGCCATATCCCTGGCGACTGGGTCCGTGAATTCGGTCACGACCTAGCCCTTACTGTTTCTCAGTTACCCTATCAAAGGCTTCCTCGGGTAACCCAGCCCTGGTGGTTGGCGCCCTTCCGTTACTAGGACGATCTCACGGTTGGACGGCTTCGTGGTTTTTTAGGCCGCGAGAGCTTCGATCGCGTTGTCGTTCGCAATTAGTACGTCCCGTTTTTGACTGGATCGGGAACCAGTGCACGCAGATAGACCTTCAGTCCCCACGTCGAAACCGATCGCCCCCTTTCTTTAGGGTGACGAGAACTTAAACATTTCTCGCTAGTTTGCAAGGTGGTGGTACGCCCGCCCCAAGAACCGGCCGCAGAGTGTGGTGCCATGCCGGCCGACACTCTATTCTGTGCCGGATGCTGGCGATCCGCGTACGCTTGGCGAGTTTCTGGGTGGGAGGCCTGCTGCTGGGCTGCACCCTGGATGACGTGGATCTGCGCGGCAAGGAATGTCCCTGCACGGGCGGCTACGTCTGCGACACGTCCAGCGGATTGTGCGTGCCCTTCCTAGTGGAAGGGGGCGTGGCGGGCGCCGGTGGCAGCGCGGCGGCAGCAGGCGCGAGTGGGAGCAGCGGCTCGCCGAGTGGCGGAACGAGCAGCGGCGGAACGAGCAGCGGCGGCACCAGCAGCGGCGGCACGTCGTCCGGCGGCACGTCGTCCGGCGGCACGAGCAGCGGCGGCACGTCGTCCGGCGGCACGAGCAGCGGCGGAACGAGCAGCGGCGGCACCAGCAGTGGCGGCACGTCGTCCGGCGGCACGTCGTCCGGCGGCGCGAGCAGCGGTGGCACGAGCAGCGGTGGCGCGAGCAGCGGTGGCACGAGTTGCGTTGGTGGTGCGACGCCACCTCTATGCGATCCGCTGACCGGCGCCGGCTGCTCCGGCAACAGGACCTGCGAACTCATCGTTTCGGGCTCCGCCTTCTTCTCGTTTGCCTGTCAAGGACCGCCTGCGAGCGCAGGCGCAGGTCAGAGCTGCAACAAGGTGGTCGGGCCCTACTGCCAACGCGGCCTGCATTGCGCCAGCGGCGCGGACGTATGCGTCCCGTTCTGCTGCAGCAGCAGCGACTGCGGCGGTGCGTTCTGCAAGCCGCTCAACGCCAGCATCGGCTCGCTGGGTCTGTGCGGATGACGCGCGCCATGCGGATGGCGCCTGGGTTGCGATGCGCGACCGTGTTGCTTTGTTGGGATCTCGTCGCCTGCGATCGCCCTCCGGCGGCTTCGCCGGGGCCCGACGCCCCCGCGTCGCCGGTTGGCGTTCCCGCGGTATCCGCCACGTCAGCAGCGACGCCCGTCACTAGCGCATCCGTCAGCGCACCGCGCGCGCCACAAGCGGCGGGGACTGCCCAGAGTCGGGACGGAAAGCTGACGCTTGCGGCTCAGCCCATCTACGCCGTCCACACTCATGGTGGAGACGAAGCCAAGATCGGACGCTTTACCCTGAGCGCGCGCAACACGTCTGCGCGCGAGCGTCGCATCGAGTTGACCAAGCTGGAGTACCGCACCGGCCACAGCTGCGATGAGCCTCCCACGAAAGTCAGCGCCCGCCCCAAACCGCAGCTCTTGGTACCCGACGAGGACCACGACCCGCGTCCCCCGAGTACCAGCGGCGTCGTGCCGCCCGAGAGTGAGCTGAAGTTCAGCGCGCAGTTCGATAGCGTGGGCGCGTACTACACACACTGCGACAGGTTCGCGCTGGTCGCGTGGTTCGTGCTCGATGCTTCAGAAACCGTGCAACTCGAAGTCGCCCTGCATGTGGAGCGCGAAGAACCTTAGCGCAGCAGTGCTGCTCGTTGCCAGCGGCGCTTGCCAGGGCAGAGCGCCCGCGGCGACCGCGCCGGCGTCGATGACGCCGACGGCTGCCACACCCAAAAAAAACAATCTGGCGGATGTTTCGAAGTCGGAACCAGCCTTCGACGGAGCACGGATGCGCGTCGCGCTGCACGCTCCGCCGGGACAGACCGCACATTTGGACGTGGACTTCGAGATGCCGCTTGATTTCATCGACTTCGACTACCGCGCGGTCCGAGTGCGCTTTCGTGACGAGAAGTTTCGAGCGGGCGCTGACGGCTACGGGCAGTTCGTGCAAGCTCGCGGAAAGGACGGACGCCACGCGCCCTTGGCCGATCCGATGCCGCCGCCCGCCGACAAGACGGTGCGGCTTTCGTATCGCGTGCGCTTGGAGAGTCACTTGGCCGATCCCGTCGTGGGGTTGGACGAGGTGCCGCATCCCGTCGGCAGCGGGGGCTCGGGTGCGGCGACTCCCAAGGGCTGGTTCTTGAACGGGCGCGCGTTCGTGCCGACGCTTCACGTCGTGACGGCGGCGGGCGAGGAAAAGGAGGTCGACATGGACGCCGAGCTTTCGCTGGCGTCTCCCATCGGCCACGACGTGATCAGCTCCGTGGCGCCCGGCAAGGGGCCCTGGCGCGCGCCGAGCGCGAGTCAGCTGCGCAACGCGCTGTACTACAGCGGCAAGTTCACGCGCAGCCAGGCCAAGTGGGGCAACGTGCGTGCGGACATCGTCAGTAGCGATTTTGGCCCAAGCGAACTCGAGTCACTGCGCGCGCTCACGACAAAGACCTTGCGCGTCAGTCAAGAGTGGCTGGGGCCGCTGCCGGAAAAGCGTGTCTTGCTCGTCTACGACCGCGCCGCTGAGCGCGCTGGCGGAGTCGTGGGGCAGGGGATTTCGCTAATGTACGATGTGGCGCCTTCGGCGGTGGCTTCGTCGCCCATGGGCATCGTGGTCGTGCACGAGCTGATGCATCTTTACAACCGCGCGGACAGCTGGTGGCTCAACGAGGGCCTGACGCGCTACTTGGAGCTGGCCATGACGCTGCGCCTGGATGGCGCGTCCATTGACGAAGCCACGCGCAGACTGCTCGAACTCAACGAAAAGTACCGAGCGAGTGGCGCGTCGCGCAGCGTCGCCAAAGCAACAGAGCTCGAAGCGTATTCTGCGGGCGCGCTGTATTGCTTTTGCCTGGACACGGATCTGCGCAAGCGCGGCGCTTCGCTCGCTGCCGTGCATCGCCGCGCACGCGAAAGTGCTGGCGAGGGGGCGTTGACCGAAGCGGGATTCTTTGACGCCATGACGGCGTTGGCGCCCGAAGCCGTCGCAGCTGCTCGGCGCTTGCTGCAGGCGAAGGGGCCTGTGGACTTGAAGCCGTGCTTGGAGCGAGCTGGTTATCGCGTGCAGCGGCGCACATCCCGTCAGCTCAGCACCAAGGCGTTGGCCGTAGACGTCCTGAACATTCTCGGCCACGACTTGGATCGCGCCCAAGTGCTGCGGGTCCCGGTGGGTTCGCGCTTTCGGCGCGGAGACGTCATCACCAGCGTCAACGGATCGCCGGTGCGGGACTTCGATCAGATCCGCTGGCTGGTGAGCAGTCAGCCCGCGGGGGCCAGGCTGCGGCTTGGACTCAGGCGCGGAAACCAGGAGCTTTTCGAGGAAGTTCCCCTGAAGCCGCTGCCTTCGTCCGCCTATGTGGTGCATGAGAGCCTGAAGGTGACGCGAACGCCCGCGACGAACTCGCTGCTGGACTGAAGTATGAAGTATCGCAGCCTCGTGCGTCAGACCTTGCATTACTTCGCGCGCCCTAGCGCGGGACTGCCCAGGGGTCCCATTACAAGCCCCGCAGCCTGGCGCGCGCCCGAGGTCGAAAAGAGCGGGGATTACCGTATGCGACTGAGCGACAAAGAGATCGCCGAGATCGAGACGGCCATCGCTCGGGCGCGCAGCGGCGGCACGCCGGTGAGGGAGCTGTCCCGTGAGGACTTCGTGTGGGACGCGCTGCGCTTGCGTATCTTCGAGTGGCGCCGGGAGATCGCCGCGGGGCGCGGGTTCGTGGTGGTTTCGGGGCTTCCGGTGCAGCGCTGGGCGCCGTGGCAATGCGAGTACTTCTTCTGGGGGCTCGGTTTGCATCTGGGCACGCCGGGCGCGCAGAACCCCCAAGGGGATCTGCTGGGTCACGTGCGCGACGAGCGTGACGAAGTGGCCAGCGTGACACTGCGCCAGTATCGCACGCGCCAGCACATTCCGTTTCACTGTGACGCCGCAGACGTCGTGGGGCTGCTGTGTCTGCGCGGCGCCAAAGCGGGTGGCGAAAGCTGGATCGCGAGTAGCGTGAGTGTGTTCAACGCGCTGTGGGCAGCGGAGCCGGAGAAGTGTCGACGGCTGTGTGCTCCGTTCTTTCTCGATACCAAGGCCGAAGGCGGGCTGCGTGCGTTTCCCATCACGCCCTGCGCCTATGCCGACGGCGTGCTGCGCACGTTCTACCACTCGGACTACTTTCGCACGGCCAGTCGCCACCCCGAGGTGCCCGCGCTCACTGACTTCGAACGGTCCGTGCTTGATGCCTACGACGCCTTGGCGACCTCTCCGGAGTATTGCTTGAAGATGCAGTTTGCTCCCGGCGACATCCAGCTGCTCTCGAATCACAGCATCGTACACGCCCGGGACGCCTACGAAGACTTCGAAGACTTGGCCGAGCGGCGCCACCTGCTGCGACTGTGGCTGTCACTGCCGCGCAGGCGCTCGCTTTCGGAGCGGGTTTCGACTGAGCGCAGCCGTTTGGGTTTGTTACTCGACCTTGGGCGTCATCGGTTGGCGCAAGGTCGCGCCTGAGCGGCACATCACTTCTGTTGGAACTGCATCGGTGCGCGTTGGATCGCCTGGCCGAGTTGCACGGCAGAGCCGGAGACGCTGATGCCGTGCTGCCAGAAGCCGTCGCTTGGCGGGCGGCCGCGCATCGTCATGACGGCGGGCGAAAATAGCGAGTCGCGCATCGTGACCAAGACCGGCGCGCCGCTTGGGTCCGCTTCCAGACCGAGCAGCCAAGTGCCGTGCTGGGCTGTGGTCAAGATGGCTTCGGGCGCGCTCCAACCGGTCGCGGACCGCGTGGCACACTCGATGCTCGTGGAGTCGATGTGGTGGCCGGTGCCCTCGGCGAAGCTGGAGGCACTGCCGAGAGACATCACGCCGAAGCAGGCCACGCGCGTGCCGGCGACGAGCAGCGAGCTCCCTGCCATGTACAAGCGCTCACGGGGATCGAGTTGGACCTCTTGGGCGCCGTCGTGCAGCCACAGCGTGGAGAGGCAATCCGTGGTGTAGCGGATCTCGAAGCGCAGATTTGGATCGTCGCTGGCGACGCCGACTTCATCGCTGAGTACGTTCGCCGGACGCGAACACTGGAACACGCGCTCCGGGGGGCCCGAAGAGTAGTCCACTTCCTTTTCCGTCGGCGTTCCGCTCGGCTCGATGGTTTCGGTGATGCTTGTCTTGTTCGGGGCAGTGGCAGGGCCTGGGGCAGGCGGAGCGGGATCCGTGGTGCTGCAGGCCAAGGTCAAGGCGCCGAATATGAGTAGGGTGTATTTCATCGCGTTGCTCTCAGTTCTTCATGCAGGCGGGGCCGGCCAGAGTGGCTTCGATGCATTTCTTCCAGCGCTTGCCGATCTGAAACCACTTGGCGCCGAAGTAGATGTTGGCTTCTAAGCAACACTCGCCGTCGAGTTGCACGCCTTGGCAGAAGGGCTTTTGGCACTGGCCGGAGGTCTTCCGGAAGACGTAGCCAAGGGCGTAGGTGCAGGAAGCGGTTGCGCTGCCGGAGATCCCCGGCACGTCGATGCCGCCACCGAGACTGAAGCCAGCGTGCACGCCCAGCTTGCCTTGGGTGCTGGTGCAGTCGTCGCAGTCGTCGCAGGAAGCCGCGTCATTGCCCTTGTCCGTGGAGTAGTTGAGCTGGCCGTTGCCGCCGACTTTGATGCTGCCGTTGTACTCCAGGCGAAAGCGCGACGGCCCTTTGGGGTAAGGGCCGGCAAAGGCCCAGCCCCGGGACGCGGCGCCGGAGCCACCCAGGCGTTTCGAGCTGCAGGACACCTCGCCGCAGGACCACTGAGGTGGTTCGGAGCACTCTTTGCAGCGGATGGTTTGGGTGGACGCCTGCACCGACGAGTCGACTTCCAACGTGCGACCGCATACGTTCAGCTTGAACTCGCCTTCGCCCTTGCCGTCGAAGGACGAAACGCAGTTCTCGTCACTCGTGGAGACTTCCGAGCGCAGGAAGAGTGCAGCCGAGAGCGCGTCGGGCTTCTCGCTCCACTCGCCGAAGTAGTACGGGTTTTCGTAGATGGTGTCGCCGCCGGGGTTCTTCAGGAACTCAAGCAGACTTGGCGGGCACACCATCTTGGTGGAGCCGGCGAGATTGATCTCGAGGGAATCGTGCTCGGGGGGATTTCCCGGTGGCGGCTCGGTGCACTGCGGGTCTTCGGGTGGATCCGGAGGCTCGGGAAAGGGCGGTGGGTCGAGCACGCCGCCGCCAGCGCCGCCCGCTCCGGCATATCCGCCGCTGCCGCCGTAGCCCGCGTAGCCCGCGTAACCTCCGGATCCGGAGGCGCCCGCGACGCCGCCGCTTCCACCAGGGTTGCCGCCGGCGCCGCCCTTGCCGGCGCTGCCCCCACTCGATGCGCCGCCGGACGATGTTGCGCCCGTACCACCGGTTGCAGCGCCGCCGGTTGCGCCGCTGCCGCCTGCTCCGAAACCCCCCGCGCCAAACCCGCCACCGCCAA
>CALMUT010000013.1 GCA_937872925.1 uncultured Myxococcales bacterium
ACCGGCGGAACTGCGACGGGCGGCACCGGCGGCACTGCGACGGGCGGCACCGGTGGCACCGCGACGGGCGGCACCGGTGGCGGTGGTGGCCAGCAATCGCTGCCGTTCATCGATTTGTTCAGCGGCAACGCCTTGGGCCCGGCGTACAGCGTGCTGCACCCGGAGGCGGCGTCGTCTTTGAGTGTCAATGGCGGGTCGCTGACGGCGACCATCACGAAGCAGACCGTCTGGTTCCAGGACGACAACGACGCGCTCTTGGTCTACGTCACCGTTCCCAAGCAGGACTTTCGCGTGACCAGCCGTGTGCGCGCACGCAGCGCGGCTGCCCCCGCAAATCCGATTTCGTCCGGCTATCACTACGCCGGCCCGATGATCCGCGATCCGGGTTCGGACCCGATTGGACCTCAGAACTTCACCTTCAACGCGGTGGGCTACCAAAGCGGCTGTGCTGGGCAGGCCGCCAACTGCATCGAAACGAAGTCCACGCTGAGCAACAACCCAACCATCGGCCGCTTCCTGCACAGCGGCAGCGGCGACGCACAATTGCGCTTGTGCAAAGTCGGCGCAGTCATCGCCGCCTACGAACGCAATGTGAGCGGTCAGGGCAATTGGACCCTGCGCGCCACGTGGAATCGCGTCGATCTGGCCCTCGCCCCCGCGCTACAGGTCGGCCTGATGGCCTTCAGCTTCACAATTTCCGGGGACAACTTGCGCGCGAGCTTCGACGATCTGGAGATCGAGTCCGTGAGCAGCCAGGCGGACTGTACGAAGTAAGCAAGCCTGCCAGTTTCGAATGGGTGGCGGCGAGGCGGACTGTACGAAGTCGCGCCGAAGTGCGACCCTAGGCGCCGCGCCCATCGGAGAGCGCTTTTCATGACGCCTGAGCACTTTGACGTTTTGATCGTGGGCGCCGGACTGTCCGGCGTGGGTTCCGCCAGCCACCTGCAGCAGAACTGCCCGGACCACAGCTTCGCCATCCTCGAAGGGCGCGAAAGCATCGGGGGCACGTGGGACTTGTTTCGCTACCCCGGCATCCGCTCGGACTCGGATATGTACACCCTGGGCTACTCGTTCCGTCCCTGGACCGATTCTCAATCCATCGCAGACGGTCCAGCCATCCTGCGCTACATACGGGACGCCGCACAGGAAGGCGACATCGAGCGCCACATCCGGTTCTCGCATCGAGTCAAGCGCGCCACCTGGTCCAGCGAAACCGCGCGCTGGACGGTGGAAGCCGAACGCGGCAGCGCTGGTGAACGCGTCGTCTTCACCTGCAACTTCCTGCATATGTGCGTGGGCTACTACCGCTATGAAGCTGGCTACACGCCGAAGTTCCGGGGTATCGAACAGTTCCAAGGGCGGGTGGTGCACCCGCAGCACTGGACCGAAGACATCGACTACGCCGACAAGCGCGTGATCGTGATCGGGAGTGGCGCAACCGCGGTGACGCTGGTGCCGGAGCTCGCGAAAGAGGCCGCACACGTCGTGATGTTGCAGCGGTCACCGACGTACATGATTGCGTTGCCAGAGAAGGACCCGATCGCCCTCTGGTTGCAACGCCGGCTGCCGCCCATGCTCGCCTACGGCATCACGCGTTGGAAGAACGTGACTTTGGGCATGCTGACGTTTTCGCTGTCCGTGCGCAGCCCAGGCCTGGTGCGACGCGCCTTGCTCAAGCACGTCCGCCAGCAGCTTGGCGAAAACTACGACGTCCAGACGCACTTTTCGCCGCGCTACAAACCCTGGGATCAGCGGCTGTGCGTGGTCAAAGACGGGGATCTCTTCGACGCGATCAAGGATGGCCGGGCGTCCGTAGTGACCGATCACATCGAGACTTTCACGGAGACAGGGATCGAACTCCGCTCTGGCAAATTCCTGGAAGCGGATCTGGTGGTGACGGCTACCGGGCTCGAGCTCTTGGTGCTTGGCGGCATCGAAGTAAGCGTCGACGGCAAGCTCGTGCACCCGGAAGAGACGCTCAGCTACAAAGGCATGATGTACAGCGGCGTGCCCAACCTGGCGTCCTCCCTGGGCTACACCAACGCGTCCTGGACGCTCAAATGTGATCTGACCTGCGGCTATGTCTGCCGCCTGCTCAATCACATGAAGGAACACAATTATCAGATCTGCACCCCGCGGCTGACGGATCCCACCGTAAAGCCCATCCCGGCGTTGGACTTCACGTCGGGCTACGTGCAGCGCGCCATCCACAAGCTCCCGAAGCAGGGTTCCAAGAAGCCTTGGAAGCTGTATCAAAACTACGCGCTGGATGTGATGAGTCTGGGCTACGGCAAGCTCGAGGACGGCACGATGGAGTTCCGGACCGCGTCGCGCGCGTAGCCTTCAATGACACCGACCCAGCGGCGCTTGCTCCTGCCACTGTTCGCCCTGGGCGGGTGGTCGGGACTTCTGTACGAGGTGCTGTGGCTGCGGCTCTTTTCGTCCGTGGTGGGCAGCACCACGCAGAGCATGAGCGCGGTGGTGACGGCGTTCCTCTTGGGCAGTGGCATTGGCGGCGTCGTTTTTGGTCGCCGCGCAGACCGCACCGAGCGTCTACTGCGCCTGTACGGGCTGCTGGAGCTGGGCACAGCAGTCGCCGCCCTGCTTGCGTTCTTCTTGTTTTTCTCCGCTGAGGGACTGAACACAGCGCTGTATCGCGCCCTGCCCTGGTCGGTGTTTCGCTGGGTTCTGTTTGGCGTTGCGTTTGTGACTGTCGCGTTGCCCGCCATGCTGATCGGCGGTGCGCTGCCCGTGCTTTCCCGCGCGGTGCTGTCGAGCGGGGATACGGCACGCGTCGGTCTGGGGCGGCTCTACGCAGCGCACACCGTGGGAGCAGCGCTGGGTGCGATGACAAGCGTGCAACTCGTCGCGGAGTTCGGCTACGACGTGTCCTACGGGATCGCGACCGCCACGAGCGCAGGGGTTGGCGCGCTGGCCCTAGCCGTGGGGCACAACGCCCGCAGCGCACCTGCAAAAGTGCCCACCGGCGCGCTGCCCGCGCAGCGGTCCTTCTTGATCCCAGCCGCCATCTTGCTCTCTGGCTTCGCCGCACTGGGCATGGAGGTCATCTGGTTCCGGCTGATGAGCTACGTCTGGCGCGGCACGCTGCTGTCCTTTGCGCTGGTGCTGTTCATCTACTTGCTCGGTCTCGCCGCGGGCAGCGCGTTCATCGCCCGGCGCCCGGCCACGAGCGATCTGTTGTTCGCGCGTATCCAGGTAGCGCTCTGCGTCGTGCTTCCGGCAACGTTGCTGTGCGCGGCGCTGGCCGCCGGGTCCGGCGCGGAGCGCGCGCGCATGGCTGCAGTGTGGCTGTTGCTCGTATTCGGTTCGACGTTTCTGTTCGGCATGACCTTGCCCTTGGCCGCAGGCCTGTACGTGAAGCGCGAGGAAAGCGTGGGGCGTGACGTCGGGCGCGTGTACGCCGCGAACTTGGTCGGCGCCGTCGCCGGGTCGTTTCTCACTGGCTTCGTGCTCTTGCCGAGCCTGGGTACGCGCTCCTCAGCGATGCTGCTGGTGTGCTGCTCCGCGGGTTCGGCCCTGCTGGCGTGGCGCTTTGTGACGACGCCTCCGCGTTCTGCGCGATTTGGTGCCGGCATCGCCGCGGCACTGGTTCTTGGTCTGGGGATTGGCGCGGGCCCTTGGGTGCCGCGCTACATCGAAGGCATGGTCCGGCAATTCGACTCGCGCATCGTGCACATGCGCGAGAGCGAGTTGCAGATCCTGACCGTGCTGGAACAACCGCGCGGCCGCCGGGAGTTACGCGGCGGCCCGCATGTTTCCGGCAGCACGGACCCAGTGCGCCGACAGACACAGAAGCTGCAATCACACTTGCCAATGTTGCTGCACCCCGCACCCAAACGCGTGCTTGAGGTTGGCTATGGCGTCGGCGAGTTGTTGCGCACGATCCTAAAGTACGATCCCGAACACGTGGACTTGGTCGAGCTGGACCCGGAGATGGTCAGCGTTGCCAATGAGTGGTTCACGGCACTCAATGATCGCGCCTCCGAGGACAAGCGGGTGACGGTGCATACCCTGGACGGACGCGCGTTCCTGCGCATGTCCCAGGAGCAATACGACGTCGTGATGACCGACAGCATGTTCCTGGACAGCGAAGGCGCGCTGCGGCTGTACACCGTCGAACACTTCCAAGCCACGCGCGAACGCCTGGCTCCCGGCGGCATCGTGCTGTGTTGGCTACCGCTGAATCTAGACGACCAAGCCGCGCGCACAGTGCTCAAGACGTTCTCGAGCGTCTTTCCGCAAACCCTGGTCTGGGTGCCCCTCGCCTCGAACCAGGTAGAGGCGTTCTTGGTTGGTTTTTTGGATCAGGCTCGGCTCGACGAGTCAGAGTTTCGCGCGCGGTACGCCCGGTACGCGGGGCCCGATCTGGCCTACTTGGGCTGGGGCGATCCGCTTCCGGCGCTGGTCTCTTTTCGAGCGGGGCCGGGGGACATTGCAGCGCTCGTTGCAGACGTCGGTGTCAATCGCGATCGCAAGCCGGTGCTCGACTTCATGCGGGATGACCCGAACTACGCCCTGCGCGACGCACTGCTGGCCAATACGTCCACCACGCTGGATCGCCACCTCACGCTGTCACCGGCAACCTGGGCAAAGCTGCGCCAAACGCAACACGCAGAGACCAAAGCATCCCTCGTCTTACGCACGCTGGCGCGGGTGCCGGTGGAGCAACGGCGTGGCGACGCAGCTCGCTTTCTGGCGACGCTAACCGAAGCCCGTGCACTCGCTCCCGGGCATCCAGCCATCGAAAAGGCGCTCGGGCGGCTGGCGGCAGAGCGCGGCGCCGACGACGCCTCCGCGTTTGCCACCGCGCTCGAACACGATCCCTACAACTTCAAGGCCAACGAACACTTCGCGGAGCAAGCGCTGGCCCGCGGGGATCTTGCGGCGGCGCGTAAGCACGTGCAGCGCCTGACGTTGCTGGAGCCGTACTTCACGCGCGCCGCAGAGCTGAGCGGGCAGACACCCTAGTTCCCGCCAGCTCGGGCGCGTTTTGGCTTTGGCTACGGCGGTTGCGGTGGTCTACTCGTCGCTTGCCGACGGAGTCAGCAAAGGCAACCAGGCGCCTGCCCGGGGTAGCCGTCGCGATTTTTCTCGGGGCGTTCCTGCTCTTTCAGGTCCAGCCCATGGCCGGGCGGCAGATCCTGCCTTGGTTCGGCGGCGGTCCCGCGGTCTGGACGACCTGCTTGCTGTTCTTCCAGGTGCTGCTGCTCGTGGGCTACACCTATGCACACCTCCTGAGTCGGCTGACGCTTACGCGGCAGGCTGCGGTGCACCTCGGCGTCGCCCTGGCGTCGCTGGCATTTCTGCCCATCATCCCGTCGGAGAGTTGGAAGGTCGGTGGCGCGGAAGACCCATCGCTGCGCATCTTGCTGCTGCTGGGCGCTACGCTGGGCACTCCCTATTTGCTACTGTCGACCACGAGCCCGCTGCTGCAAAGCTGGGTGGCTAAGAGCGGAGCGGCCAGCCCATACCGGCTGTATGCCGTCAGTAATTTCGGATCACTCCTGGGGCTGATCAGCTACCCCTTCGTACTGGAGCCTGCACTGGGCGTCCGCGCGCAAGCCTACGTTTGGTCTAGCGCGTACGCGGTGTTTGCTCTGGTGCTTGGGGCGCTCGCGATCCGGATCCTGCGCGCGGCGCCCGCTGCTGCGGCGCAGGCCAGCAGCCGAGCAGCGGCCGCAAACGCGCCAGTCGCAGACTCGCCTTCGCCAACGCCGGGCGCCACGGTGACAGGCGGCGACGGAGGTTCGAATTCAGCCGTTGCGGCTCCGTCGTCGACGCTGGCGTTGCTCTGGCTGCTGCTGGCGGCCTGCGGCAGCTTGCTGCTGATGGCCACCACCAGTCAGTTGACGGAAGACGTGGCACCGATCCCCTTCTTGTGGGTCTTGCCGCTCACGCTGTACATGCTCACCTTCATCATCTGCTTCGACCGGGAGCGCTGGTACGTGCGCAAGCTCTGGATCCCAGTGTTAATCCTCGGTCTGCTTGCCTGTGTCACCACGCTCCGGCTGCCGGCAGCGCCGCTGTGGTTTCAGATCCCCTCCTATTCCTTGGGCCTGTTTTCTTGCTGCATGGTTTGTCATGGCGAGCTGGTCCGGCTGAAGCCGGATCCGAAGCACATCACTTGGTTCTATCTGGTGATCTCTCTTGGCGGTGCCCTGGGCGGACTGTTTGCCACGTTGGTCGCGCCCCAGCTGTTCTTGAACTATTGGGAGTACCACCTGAGCCTGTTTGCCACCGTGGTGCTCCTGGCGGTGAGCGTACTGCGTGGGCCCCTCGAGTCGAAACGACCTGTGGTCGTGGGCTGCTTCGTCGTGGGCCTGGCGGTGCTCGGCTACGAGCTCATGGGCAACATCCGCGGCCACCAGGAGAATCGCTTGGTGGCAGCACGCAACTTCTACGGTGCACTGTCGATCTATGACGTCGGCGCGGGCACCGAGCGGCACGTGCGCACGCTGTTTCACGGCACCGTGCCCCATGGGCGAGAAGTGCGTTCTGCGGGGCTCTTGGGACGCCCCGTTGGCTACTATAGTGAAGACAGCGGCGCGGCCTTGGCGTTTCGCTTCCACCCGAATCGCACGCGTGCAGGCGCACCGGCGCCGCTGCACGTTGGTGTCGTGGGCATGGGCGTGGCTGCGCTAGGCGGCTTGACCCGAGCCGGCGACAGCATGGTCATGTACGAGATCAACACGAATATCGTCGACCTTGCGAAGGAGTACTTCACGTTCCGTGACAGCATGGCCGGCAAAGAAAGCGTGATGCTGGGGGACGCGCGGATCTCCATGGAACGCGAGCTAAAGGACGGCAAGCCGCAGCACTTCGATCTGTTGTTCCTGGACGCGTTCAGCTCCGACGCCGTGCCCGTGCACCTACTGACCCGGGAAGCATTTGCGATTTACGATCAACACCTGAAGCCCGACGGCCTGATGGCCATCCAAATCACGGCGCAGCACCTAGACCTGAGCCGTGTGGTGCTCGGCCAGGCGCAGGCCAGTGGCAAGAAGACGATGCGCTTTCGCACCCAGGACGATCGCAAGAAGTTCACGCACTGGAGCGACTGGATCGTGATCACGACCAACGAAGCTTTCTTGAATCATCCCGAGGTGCGCGCCCGGGAGTATCGGCCCAAAGCCCCTCCCGCTCCAGTTGTCACCTGGACCGACGACTTCAACAATCTGTTCCGTGTACTGCGCTAGCCGGCGTGCAACTGCGGCCTTGAACGTGCGGGTTGTACCGCCATGGAAGCCCTCCGACTCCACACTCGCGCTCGCTCATGGATGCGGGCGCGCGCGGAGACGGGCTGCTGCCGCTTCCAAGACACGAATGGATTCGTTGTATTCTCCATGCACGCGCCGAGCCTTGTCGTTTTCGGGCTCGCCTACGCTTGGGTCCGGCTGCGGACGAAAGCGATCGACATTGCGACGGAAGTGCGCCGCGCCGCGCTCCAGGACTCCCAGCGCCTCGGCGCGCTTGTTCTGGCCTTCCAGTAGCGCCGAGAGCTCAACGTACGCAGCACGCACGAAGGGGTCGATTTCCAGATAGCGCTGGTAGTGTTTGCGCGCTTCGTCGGGCTTGCCAGCCTCCACCAGCTTCTTTGCCAGAATGTGTACCGCTTCGGTATTCGGATCGATGGCGATGGACTGCTCCAAAAGCGGGATGGCATCCTTGGGGGGAAGCTCCGCCGCGGATAGGTACATGCTCCGCTCGATGGGCGCGGGGATCTCCCCGCGCAAGTAGGCCGGCAGCGCGCTGACTGCCCAGCCCAGCTCCGCGCCATAGCGCAACATGATGCCCACCAGCGCCAGGTACAGCGCGACGTTGAGATGGCGCAGATCAATACGTCGCCACCACGGTCTGTCCGCCATAGACGTACTCTCCTGTGTTGGCAGTGATCTCCAACCCACTGCTTTCCTCGATGAACAAGTCGGTCTGCGAGCCCCAGGTGATCATGCCCATGCGCGCGCCCCGCTCTACGCTGGCGCCCTCCGCGACCCAGGTCAGGATCTTGCCCACATAAAAGTCTGCAATGCGCACGACGTAGAGCTTGGCGCCACGCTCGTCTTCGATCACCAGCGTCTCTCGCGCGCTCTTCAGCACGAAGTCCGCGTCGTCTTCGATCGCCCAGGGGCTACGACCCAGTGCCTTGGCCAGGGAGACGCGACCCGGGATGAGCTGCTTCGTGATCACGTCTACCTCGGCTTTCGACATGTTCATGTGCGGGCCGTTGTAGATGCGCTGTTCCAAGATCTTGCCGTGGTTGGGGATGCGGTTCACGTGCACACCTTGGGTGTTCATGTAAATTCCGATCAACCAGCCCGAGCCCAGCTTCTGTCCTGGCTCGGTCTTGAAATGATCTTCGAGGGGCACGGCGACTCCGCGCTTCACGACCTCCGCCGCGGTACCGTCCACCACACGCTGCACGTACAGCACCGTGCCGTCGGCGGGAGCGACGATCACGCGGCCGCTCGGGATTGTACGCTCCGGGTCCTTGACCAGCGCGTGGTAGGCATAGTCCGTCGCAAACGCGAGGCGCAGCAAGACAACCGCGGCGCACAAGAGCAGAACCCCAACGCCAAATACGACGCGCCGCAGCGCTGGCTTTCGACGTCGTTCACTCATGAAAGCGCGTAGGTCCTGGTCTGGGCGCCGGCCGGAGTCACGCCGCAGCCTAGCGCATCCGAGCGCGCTTCGTCGCGCCGCCTGGCAGCCCGGACGCTCCGCCCACGTGGCCTTGGCCCGCGGTGCGGACGCCGTGGTAGCGTGCGCGCGTCGTGCGCGTAGTTGGGGATGCGGGTCGGATCGTGCTGGCACCGAAAGCGGCAGCGGGGGCAGCGCTCGCGATGCTGCTCGCCCTGGCGGGATGCTCGTCGCAGAAGACGCCGCGTTCTGCCTTGGACTCGGCGCCGTTGCCAACGCCCGCGCAGGTGGCTCGGGACGTGGCAGCACTGCGGCGGCTCGCAAATTCGCGACCGGCGCGCGTGGAGTTCGTGGAAGAGCGTCGCTTCCTGCAAGAGTACCTCGGCGCGAACGCGGCGCCGCTGCCGAAGGCCACGCCGGGTGCAACCTTCGCGCCCGCACCCATTGGCCTGCGCGAGGTACTAGGGGAGCAAGTGATCGCCTACTACAGCCGGCGGTCGCATCGCATTGCCATCCGTGGCGGGCAGCAGTGGGACAGCGCCATGGTCGACCTATTTGCCCACGAGCTCACCCACTCGCTGCAAGCCCAGAACCTGCCGCTGCCCAAGCTGACAGACGAAAGCGCCGACGCGGAGCTCGCACGCGAAGCGCTGCTGGAGGGCGACGCCATGCTGGTAATGCTCGCGTACGCATCTTGGCGCCAACGTGTGCCGATCAATCGCGCGCTCTCTCGCGCTGCGGCCATGTTGGCCGACGTCGGTTTCGAACGTTACCTACGAGCCAGCGGTGGCAATCAGGTGCTGTACGCGGCTCCGCCAGCGGTACGTGAACGCGTGACGTTTCCGTACACCCGCGGCCTCATGTTCGCGGGGGACGTGTGGCGGACCGGCGGCTTCGAGCTACTCAATCGCGTCTACGAGGTGCCTCCTGCCAGTAGCGAACAGATCCTGCACCCGCAGAAGTATCTCTCCGGCGAGCTACCGGTGCCCGTGGCCACGCCCACGCCGCCAAAGGACGCAGCGCAGGTCAAGAGCGGGCGGCTCGGTGAGCACGGCATTCGGGTGTTGTTCGAGCAGGGCATGCCCGCGGCCCAAGCGGCGACCGCTGCGGCGGGCTGGGGCGGTGATGCCTTTAGCTTCTTCCAGCGAGGCAACGCGCCGGCACTGCTTTGGGCGACCACCTGGGACAGCGAGCAGGACGCAGGCGAGTTCCAAGTCGCGCTCGCGCGCTATGCAGCCAGCGCGGGTAGCGTGCTGACTGGCGAGGGGCGCAGCATGCTGCGCCGCCACGGCCAACACGTTGTCTTCGCTGAAGGCGTCGACGCCGGCGAGCGCGACGCCATCGACACTGAGCTGACCGCGCTGATTGGTGCAGTGCCCGCGGCGCGTCCGCCCTTTGGCGCCCTCACCATTCCGCCGCTGCGTCGCCCACCGCCAACGCGTCCGCCTTTCGTGACGCCCGACGGCGTCTACGTCAACGAGTACCTCGGACTCGTGGCGCGTGTACCCCCGGGCGGCAGCGCGCAGCTGCGGTCCGCGACCAGCGCGGTGTTTTCTCTAGAGGGAGAGGTGACCGCGTTCGGCGGCATCGAGCTATCGGAGCAGATCGCTGGGCGGGACACCATCGACGACGTGCACGGAGCCATCCGCGACGTGGTTGCAGAGGCGCTTGGAAAATACAAGCTGGAGTACACCGGCGGCCGCGAGATCTACCTGCAGGCGCTGGGCCAGGCGGTGGAGCGCAGCTGGCGCGTGCGTGGCACCGCCGCCGGGCTATCGGTGGTTGTGGTGCCGATCTGCCGAGGCAGCGGCAGCTTCGTGTTCTGGCGCTTCTACGCCGACATTCCCGGCAGCGCGGTGATGCAAGGCTGGCTCGACAGCCTGCGCCCAACGGCATGGAGCGTACCGCCCGTATGCGCGATGTTGGATCCCTGAACTCACGTTGCGCGCAGTCGTGTTCAAGCGTACTACCAAAGGTTTTCTGGAACGTCCCACGTCTACGTGGACGACTTCGTAGTGCGCCAAGGCGCCCCTGCACCATAAAGACTGCGCCGCGCGAGGACTACGGCGTGGCGCGCAGCGGGACCTAGGCGCTCAGGGAAACAGAGCCTTCAACGCTGCCAGCGTCACGTCGTTAGGGTCGCCACCGTCTTGGTTGACGATGCTGACGATGCTGGTCTGCGTATCCCGGAAGTGAAACGCTTGGGTGTGATAGCCGTTGATGGATCCGTCGTGTCCGTAGGCCTTACCGGCACCCGCAGTCACGCTCGCGTCGAGCATCAGTAGCCCGAGCCCATAGCTCGCCGGCGCCCCCGGAAGCGGCACCCCGGTTTCCATTGCCGTCTGCTCTGCCGGGTCAAGCAGCTTCCCCTCGGCCAGCGCCTGCACAAAGGCCGCCGTGTCTGCGGGCGTCGCGACCATGCTCCCTGCGGCCCAGGGCCCGGATGGATCGACAGCATAGGTCGAGTCTGTGCCCGTGGGTGAAAAGCCCGGTGCCAGCGTTCCGACCAACGCTTCTTCGCCATCGAAAAAGGTGGCGTCGAGCTTTTGCGGCTCGAGGACACCCGCGCGGATCTGTTCGGCGATGCCCTTGCCCCCCACCTTCTCGACGATGATGCCGAGGCAGACGTAGTTCGTATTGGAGTACTCCCACTTGGTACCGGGCGGGTCGACAGCGCCATGACTTACCGCGAGCTGCACCAGTTCGTCCGGCGTCCACTTCTTCTTGAGGTTAGCGAGGAAAGTCGTGTCCGTGGTGTAGTTGAAGATGCCGCTGGTGTGGTTCAACAGCATCCGCACGGTGATCGCGCTGCCGTTGGGCACTCCGGTCACCCACGTCTCGAGCTTGTCGTCGAGGGAGAGCTTCCCTGCTCCTACCAGTTGCAGGACGACAGTGGCCACGTAAGTCTTGGTCACGCTGCCGATGCGGAACAGTTCGCCACCAGTCAGTTGTGACTCGCCGCTGATGTAGGTCACGCTGCCGCATTCGGGCGTCGTGACGGCGAGCGCGGCGTCGCGACTGCCCGTCTGCGTACGCGCTGCGTCGAGGGCCGCCTGCAGTTTGCCGTCGAGGCTGACGCAACTTGCCGGCTTGCCGCCGCCCCCTGCGCCCCCACCGATCCCGCCGCTACCCCCGACGCCAGCGCTGCCGCCCGCCGATGACCCGCCGGTGCCAGGCCGAGATTCGTCCGTGCTGCCGCAAGCGGTGAGCAAGCCCAGCACCAGGCAGCCGTAGATCCGAAGCATGGCGCGAGGTTTCCAGCCAAGGGGCGCAGCGTCAATACGTCGGCCCTTTGCGACCCGCGCTTGCGGCACCGCTGGGCCGTTACGCTCGCCCAGGGCCACCGAGTGCGTGCTTTTCGATGAAATCCCTCAAGACTCCCTCGAGGTTCGGAGTGCCGCGCTCTTTCAAGTCGTAGAAGACGCGTGTATGCGGCTTATCGATCTGGATCACCCGCGCCAGATCGATGGGGGTGCCAATCACCACGGCGTCACAGTCCGTCGCGCGGATGGTCGCTTCCAGATCGTGGAGCTGCTCTCTGCCGTAGCCCATGGCGGGCAGGAGCGCACCAATGCTCGGATAGGTTGCGAAGGTGTCCCGCAGCTTGCCGACTAGGTACGGACGCGGGTCCACGAACTCGCGGGCACCACACTTTTTGGCGGCGACCACGCCAGCGCCGATTTGCATGCCGCCGTGGGTGAGCGTGGGACCGTCTTCCACAACGAGCACGCGCTTTCCCTCCACCACCGTGGGGTCAGCCATGCGTACTGGCGAGTCCGCGTCGATCACCACGGCGCCAGGGTTCACCGAGGCGATGTTTGCCCGCACCGCTTGGATGCCCGCTGGCTGCGCCGAGTCCAGCTTGTTGATCACCACGACGTCGGCAAGGCGCAGGTTGATCTCCCCAGGGTAGTAGCAGAGCTCGTGCCCCGGCCGATGCGGGTCCACGACGGTGATGTACAGGTCGGTTTCGTAGAACGTGAAGTCGTTGTTGCCGCCGTCCCAAACGATCACGTCGCAGCCCTTGGGGTCACTCTCCGCGGCGCGCAAGATCGCGGCGTAGTCTACTCCGGCGTAGATCACGTTGCCGCGCACGATGTGGGGTTCGTATTCCTCCATCTCTTCGATGGTGCAGGCGTGACGCTCCAAGTCTGCAAGCTCCGCAAAGCGCTGCACGTCCTGCTTCGCCAGATCGCCATAGGGCATGGGGTGGCGGATGGCCACAGGTCTGAGCCCGCGCTGCATCAAGATCTCGATCACGCGGCGCGAGGTTTGGCTCTTGCCCGCGCCAGTGCGCACCGCACAGACCGAGATCACCGGTTTGCTGCTGGCGACCAAGGTGTCTGTGAGACCCAACAGGGTGAAGGACGCTCCCGCCGCCGTCACGATGGCGTTCACGCGCATCACGTGCGCGTAGGGCACGTCGCTGTAGGCGAACACACATTCGTGCACTTGCAGCTCATCGATCAATCGCGGCAGCTCGGACTCGGCATGGATGGGGATACCCTCCGGGTACAACGCCCCCGCCAAGGCCGCGGGGTAGCGGCGGTCAGCGATGCCCGGGATTTGCTCCGCGGTGAACGCCACGACCTCGGTGGATGCATCGCCGCGATAGCGCGTGTTGAAGTTGTGAAAATCCCGCCCCGCTGCTCCAAGGATGATGACCCGGCGCTTTTCCATGCTGGTACTCCTACCAGCTCAGGCCCGCTAGCCGGAAGACACCCGTTTCGGTGCGTGGGAGTCGGCCTCCGCCGCGCGCTGCTGCTCGAAATACGCCGCGAGGGGGCCGCGCTCTTTGGTGGGCGGCACAACGGCGTCCCAGGGGCCCGGCAGTTTGTTGGCGTGGGAAAACACGACCCAAGCGCCGCAGCGATCGCAGTCCGCGTTGTTGCCGTAGCAGCACTTGGGTGAGGTGAAAGCGCCCTTCTCAACATACAGGGGCAGCACGGTGCGCATGGCGGGGCAGTTGTCCGTCACCATGCGCGCGGTCTTCGGACGCATGAGTTCGAGAGCGCGGGTCGAGTTCCACACGAAGCTTGGGTACTTGCGCTTTAGCTCGAGCACCGCGTCCACGGCCGACTCACGCTCCGCGGCGTCACGCCAGCTGAGCTCTGAGTCTTCGCCTTCGTTGGGCACGTGAAAGGTGAACGCCAGGCCATCGACAGGAGTATCTTGAAAATCGCGCACCAGCTCTTCCAGGCGGCCTTGGTTTTGCTTGGTGACCACACACTGGATCTGCACCGTGGGCGTGAAGTCTTCAGGCAGCGCGAGCAGATTCCCCCGGACCTTGGCGTACACGCCTTCGCCACGCACGGGGTCGTTCAGATCTTCCGGACCATCGAGGGAAACCACGTATGTGACGGACGCGCCGAAGTCTTTGAGCGGGATGGTGCCGTTGGTGGTGATGATGTTCTGACCGAAGAGCCGCACGCCCTTTTCGAGCAACCGCCAGCGGATCATCGGCTCGCCGCCCATCCAGAGCATGGCGTAGAGTCCGTGCTTGTCACGCACCCGTTCGACCTCTGCCAAAAGCGCCTCGTCGGACAGATCATCGTCGGGGTTATTCGGATTGCCGTCCGTGTAGATGAAACAATGCGCGCAGGTCAGATTGCATCGATTCGTCACGTTGAGCATGGCGGCGGGGAACTGCGGCGGCGGCTCCGTGCCCAGGCGGTCCCAGGGCGTTCCGGAATAGACATTGAGCTTCATGCAGCACTCTCCACGTTGCGAAAAGAAAGCAGGGATTCCAACGCGGGAGCGTCGTGCTCCCGCATGAACTTCTGCCAGACGCGGCGCCCGGCGCGGTCGTAGCGGCGCATGGCCGCAACCAGCTCGCTGCGCAGGCACGTCGCGACGATGGGTTCAGGCAACAGCGGATCGTAGGCCAACTGTCGGATGGCGCGCCCACCCAAGAGAAAGCACTCCACGACCGCTTGCTCCAACGGCAACCGGTCGAGACCGCGCTCACTCATGGCGATCTTATCGGTCATGTCCCGGTAGGCACGCTCGATGGTCTTCGCGTTCCAGAGCCTGCGGGCGCGCGCGTCAGTCGTGTGGCTCAACTCGGTCATGGCAAAGACCGGTGCTTTGGGCTCCATGCCCAGGGTTGCCAACTCATCGCGCACCTGACACGCGCCACCGGCGAGATTGTCAGGGCGTAGCCACAAGCCCGGTGACAGGCGCCGCATGCCCAAGAACTCGAGGGCGCGCTCGCGGCGGCGCACGACGGCGCGACTACTTCGACGCAGTCCGGCGGTGTGCACGGCGACCCAGCCGCCGTGCCACGGAACGAGTCGTTCTTCGATGGTCGACCAAGACGCCACATGACGCTGCACGGGCTCCGCCGCCGCGCTGAGCGCGTACAGTCCGCGCAGGTTGCGTGTGACCTTGCCGTCGGCGAGCAGACGCGCCAACGCCACCCGCAGGCTGTTTTGCGTGATGCCGAACACCTCCGCAGCGCCGACGAGGGCGCGCACCGGCATTTCCACGTCGCCGGCGGCGGACATCAGGTCGAGCACCAGGCGCTGGGCCGTCAGCTGCATTCCCGTATATTACATGATTCGAGCAAGGCCTGCCAGTTCTGTAATAATGCTTCACCCGGGGGCATCTTTGGCAAAAAACGCCGCGCTTCAGTTCCGCGGGGCCAGGCCTGGCCCTTTTCCTGAGGGATGACCGCCAAATGCGCGAACCACTTGGCTTCGCCTCGGAGGCGGGGCGACAATTGGGTAATGGAACGCCAGATCGACTTCATCGCGCCTGCCATCGTGCTCACCATCGGTCTCTGTGGGGCGGCGGTCTCCTGCGGCTCAGACGACACTGCCGGTGGCGGTGGGGCCAGCAGCGGCGGCACCAGCAGCGGCGGCACCAGCAGCGGCGGCACCAGCAGCGGCGGCACAGCTGGCGGGGGAACGGCAGGCGTTGGTGCAGGCACCAGCGGCGGCGCGGCCGGTGCGGGTGCAAGTGCTTCCGGTGGCGCCAGCGGCGGCGGTGGTGTCGGCGCCGGCGGCAGCGCCGGGATCCCGCCTGACAAGCAGAACCTGCGCGTCGCGTTCTTCGGCGATACCACCAGCGGCAACAACTTTAAGTCGGTACTCGGCCTCGGCATAACGGACAAAGCCGACTTCATCCTGGGGGGAGGCGACTACGACTATTCCTACAACCCGGCCGCTTGGCTCGCCGCCATGAACAGCGTGGTGGGAGCGGACTACCCGATTTTCGGAGCCGTGGGCAACCACGACTACACGACCTGGGCGCCCTATGCCACCGAGTTCAAAAAGCGGATGACGAAAGCGGGGATCACTCCCGACGACCCGGACTTCACCGACGAGAAGTTCTCGATGGTGTACCGGGGGATCAAAATCGTTTTTGTCGGGCAGAACGGAAAGAACGCCGAGTTCGCGGACTTCATCAAGAAGGAGTTCGCCGCCGACGATCACATCTGGCGCCTCTGCGTTTGGCACAAGAACCAAAAAGCCATGCAGGTCGGCGGCAAGGGCGACGAGATGGGCTGGCCGGTCTACGAAAACTGCCGTGACGCGGGCGCCATCATCCTGACTGCGCATGAGCATTCCTACCAGCGCACCAAGACCCTCACGAACATGACCAATCAAACCGTGGACACGACTTGCTCCGACGCCAAGAAGGTGTGCGTGGGCCCGGGCCGGACGTTCACCGTTGTTTCTGGCCTCGGCGGAAACAGCGTGCGCGATCAGAACCGCTGCCTGCCCGCGACCTATCCCTACGGCTGCAAACAGGAATGGGCACTGATCTACACCAGCAATCAGAATGCCACCCACGGCACGCTCTTCCTCGACTTCTATGTGGACGGAGATCCGAAGAAGGCCAAAGGCTACTTCCGCAACGTGAAGAACGAGATCGTCGACCAGTTCGACATCACCAAGGACTGAGCTTCGCCGACACTGCATCGCCTGAGCGCGAGCGTCTGGGAGCGATTTGACAGGGCAAGTCTGGCGGCGCGCGCGCTTTGGGCGGCAGCGGTTGCCATAGCCGCCCATGCCACGACTCTCGGCGGCAAGTTCGTGTGGCTGGACCACGCGCACATCGGCGAGGGCTTGGCGCTACAACCACCGGCGCAGTGGCTCGAACTCTTTCGCGAGCCCTTTGCCGGCACGGGCTACTACCGGCCACTCACGGCGCTCTCGCTATCTATCGACGCGCGGTGGGGCCATGCCGCGGTCTTCCACGGCGTCAATCTCGCGCTGCACGCCCTTGCGGCGGTGCTCTTGCTGCTCGCCGCGGAGGCCCTGGGCACGAGCCGGCGCGCGGCGACCCTTGGCGCGCTGCTGTTCGCGGCGCATCCGGTGGGTTCGCTGGTTGCGGGCGCTGTTGCATTTCGTTCGGAATCGCTGATCGCTTGCGGGCTCTTCGGGCTGATCGCCGCGCACAAACGCGGGCGCCCGGGCTGGGCCGCCGCTGCGGTGTTGGTCGCGAGTCTATCCAAGGAAACGGGGTGGGCGCTCGCGCCGCTCTTCGTGCTCGCTCTCGAACTTGAGCGCCGCAGCAAGACCGCCCATCACGTAACTCACCCCATACGACCCTGGACGCTGTTTGCCGCTGAGGGCGCCGCCTTTGCAGCAGCCCTGGGACTGCGCCTTTTGTATGCGCCGCGGTGGCTCGGACAATTCCCGGAACTGAGTGCCGCCGAAGCCGTGGGCACGCGTCTTTCGGCTCTCGCCAAGAGCGCGGCGTACCTGTTCGCGCCCATCGAGCGCAGCATCTGCGACGCGTTCCCGATCATGCAATTGACGGCACCGGCGGCCATCGCGGGCGCTCTAGTGGCGCTCGGGCTCTGCGTGCTGTCCTGGCGCGGCGGCGCATTGGGCATGCTGACGGCGCTTGCGGTACTGCCGTCATTGCAGCTCGTGCCCACCCTGCGCTAGTGGTCGCCGCACTATTTGTACGTCGCCGCAGCGTTCTTGTCGCTGCTCGTCGCGCGTCAGGTCGAACGACGTGGCGCCCGCGCCGCTGTATTCGCGCTGTCCGTCACAGCGCTGCTTGGCGTACTGAGCTTCCGCGACGGTCGGCGCTATCTGAGTGACGACACGCTGTGGCGCCCCGAGGTCGCGCGGGAAGCTGCCTGCCGCGAAGGCCACTTCTATCTGGGCGAAGCCGCACGCAAGCGCAAACAACTAGCGGACGCGACCCAGCACTACGAAGCGGCGCTCGCCTCCCGCGGCGGCATGCTGGCGTTCGTGGATCTCGACGCAACGTTGACGAATTATGGACTCGTGCTCTTCGGTCAGGGACGATACGGCGAAGCACAACGCGCGTTCGAGAGCGCGCTGCCCTTGGTCACGGATGCCCTGACGCGCCGCAAGCTCAACCACGACATTGCGACAGCCATGCTGGCCGGTGGGGATGCGGCAAGCGCAGTAGCGCGCCTCGAAGCCGAAGCACGCCGCCCGGACGCCCTGAGAGATTCGCTGCTGATCTACGCCAAGGCCCTTCAGAGTCTGGGACGCGTGGATGAAGCGGAAGCGGTGCGAACGCGCCTCGAAACGCGATGAGCCGCCGCACCCACGTACTGGTGTTTTTTTTTGTGTCCTCGCCGACTGCGTCATCGTAACCGCGCTTGTGCGGGCGCCCAGAAGGCGCAGACGCGCGGGGCGCTGCAACGGCCGCTAGAGCATGCGCGCCATAAAACTGACCAGGGCCACTTGGTCGAGCCACTGCGCGGACGGCTCCACTTCGACGTGTCCCAGCAAGGGCGTGACGAGGGCGCTGTGGCGCGCACCCTGAAGTTCGCGCTCAGCCCATTCTGTCTCGCTGGGGGGAATGACGTTGTCGTGCGCGCCGTGCAGCAAATACACCGGAGGGCGAATATCACCCATGCGCCCTTTCGGCGATAGCTGCGCAAGCTCTGCGTCATGCGCCAAGAGCAACCCACCCAGGGCCGGCGCCAGCTGTTTGAGCTTTCCCGCCTGGAGCAACGCGAAGATGCGCCGCGCTTCAGCCGTGCTGCATTGGGACGCCAAAGTCACGGCGCGTTCGCGTTCTTCTTTCAACCAGCTCTGCAAGGCCGCGCCGAGGCACGGGCGGTCTTGCTTCGCTACCAGCGCTTCCAGGTGTTGGTTCACCAGCACGACCAAGCCATACTCGTGCGCTTCAAATGGCTTCTTGCCACTCGGCGCGTGCACGGTGTCGGAGAGGAAGAAGCGCAACACGCGGCCCAAGTCGTGGTGCCCGCCGACGCTGGTGACGAAATGTAGGCGCGCCCCAACGGATGCGTCGCTCGCCGCCAGCAGCGACAGCCCGCCCGCGAAGCTCATGCCGATCAGTCCGGTCTTGCCGCCGGAGCGCGGGTCGTCGGCCGCAACGTGCACCGCTTGCTTGAGCACATCTACGCCACCTTGGGTGATGCGGTAGGACGCGATGTCGGACAACTCCGGAGTGAGCACCAGTTGCCCCGCGCCCGCCAGCTCTCTGGCAAAGCGCTGAAGCCGTGGTTCGTCGATGCCTTTGTGGTGCACGCCGTGCGCAAGCACGACGCTACCCGTGATTCGGCCGTCCCGCGGCCAGTACCAGCGCGCCCGAGCTCCCGCCGCGACGGTCGCCCGCTCCTGCACCCCTGGGCTTTGGTCCGCGGGCGCAGACAGATGCGCAAGCAAGGCGCCCGCTCGCGCGAAGCGAAGCGCGTGGGGTTCCACAAGGGCGAATACCGCGAGCAGAAGCAGCGCCACAGCGGCCGAACGGGACTTCCAACGCATGCACCGAGTATGGCGCCGATATCCGAGTCGGGCAGCGCCAATGACACTTGATTACAATTGTCTACGCCATCGTGCATGGCCGGACAGGCTTCGCAAGCGCGCGACACACATGCGCTATTCGACTTGTGCAAAGGCCACGCGATACGCCTCGGGCAAGGGCACGGGCTTGCGATCTTCGCCCACCGTGACCATCGCCGTATGCCCTTCCACCAGGAGCTCCAGCTCGCCGTCGTCCCGCACGCGATGAACGCGGTGACCAATGCGAAAGCCCTTGCTGCGCAGACCCTCAACGAATGAGTGGACCTCGAGCATATCGTCGAAACGTGCAGGAGCGCGGTAGCGGCAACCCGTCTCGGCGATCGGCAAGTGATAGTCGTAGGGCAGCCCCAACTGGCGAAACATCTCCACGCGCCCGGTCTCGAAGTACAGGAAGTAGCTGGCGTAGTAGACGATGCCCGACGCGTCCGTGTCCGCGTAGCGCGCCCGCATGCGGGTCGTGAAGACTTTCATCGCGGCATTGTGCGACAAGATCGACGCGCCGGCACATGCTATCCTGCGCGCGCATGACAGGACGCACACTCATCGGCGGGGCGCTGTGCGCGCTTTTTGTGTGGAGCTGCAGCGGCACCGGAGGCGGCGGACGCGGCACAGCTCCACAGGACGCGGGGCTAGACAGCGCAGCGGCAAGCGGCGGCCTCGGAGGAAGTACGGGGGGCGCTTCGGCAAGCGGCGGCGCGTCGGCGTTCGGCGGTTTCGGCGGCAGCACGGGCGGCACTTCGGCAACCGGCGGCGTCGGCGGGAGCGCCGGTGCGACGGGCGGGAGCGGTGGCTCGTCTGCGACGGGCGGGAGCGGTGGCTCGTCTGCGACGGGCGGCACCGGCGGCGTCGGCGGGAGCGGCGGCGCATCCTGCGGCAGCGGTGGCTCTTCCGCGACGGGTGGCGTTGG
>CALMUT010000014.1 GCA_937872925.1 uncultured Myxococcales bacterium
GGGTTGGTGCTTCGGCGGGGTCCGCGGCACGCAGAGCGGGACTAGCGACGTTTTCTTGCCCCAGCCCCGCGTGTTCGGCCATGCCTGTGGGGGCGCCGCCCCGTGGTGGCGCGGGAGGCAAGCATGACGAGTTCCGAACAGACTTCCGATCCCGGTGCAGGCCGACCCCTCGGGGTGATTGTGCGACGCGGAGACAGCGACCACCTCGAGCTGTGTCCACCGCCGTCGTCGCGCATCCCCAGCGCCCACGCGAACACCATCATCGGCCTCGGCGAAGACTTTATCGACGAGCTGCGCCGCACCAGGCCCTGGATCAAACCTCCGTTGCCCAGCGAGGCGGCCCCGGAAGAATTCAGCGACGAAGACGCCGGCTCACCGCTGCCCCCGCTGACGAACGCCGCGGGCAGCTGCGCGGCGACCCCGCCAGCGTCGGTCCCGGTCACCACGCCGACACCATCCGTCACGCCCCCGCCCCTGACCGCCACCGTCAAGTGCGAGAAGCCCAAGCCCGCTGCTCCGGCTCCCGCACCGACGTCAGCCTCCCCCCCACCGACTCGCCAGCCGACGGCCATCACGCTGGTTTCCTCCGAAGTCGTGGATCTCGGTCTGGCGCCGCCGGGGTTCGGCGCTGACTTCGCGGATGGCGGCACCTTCGGCGCGCAGCTTCGCCTTCACGTGCGGAACATCGCCCGAGAGGTCGGGCAGCTGACCATTGACGCCATGGACGCCGTCGAGCGCTGGTTGCGCGGCACGCCAACGCCGTCGCCTTGAACCCCTACGCGAGCTCCCTTTGACGAGCGTTTGCCAATCGATCTGCGCTCTCGCCGCCAGGCGCACATGCACGATGCGCTCCCGAGAGTGAAATCCGAAAAAGACCCAGCGCAAGCCTCGCTCCCCAATTCCGGGGATGTTTCTCGTAAATTTGGGCGCGTAGTCTCCCCGTACGGTTCGCTGTCGGCGGACGCAGGGAGAAAAGATGTTCCGAATCGCTTGTCTTGTCTTTGGAGTGCCACTCCTTCTCGGCTGCAGTGACGCCGGTGATCCGGTCGCCGCCGGGACGGCTGACAGCGGAGGCAGCGTCGACTCCGGCGGTGGCACCGACTCCGGCGGTGGCACCGACTCCGGCACTGGCACCGACTCCGGCACTGGCACCGACGCTGGCGGGGTGTGCGGTCCATACCCCACACCCGCCACGATCAAAGGGCGCTCGGAGGAGTTTTGCGTCGCCGCCGGCAGCTGTGAACTCAAGATCGGCAACTGCAGCACCGGGACGATTTCCGCGAAGGACGACTTCCTGTTCTCCCTCAAAGCCGAGAAGAACATGGCGAATGTCCTCGTAGTCCACTTCGCGATCTCGAACGCAAGCGACTACGTCGTCTCTTCGACGCAGGGCGACCTGCGCCACCAAGCTGGCGCGCTCAACTGGGTTGCGTGTGATGGGCAGCCCACGACCTGCGATTGGGTCCGCAGCATCCCCGTGGATACCGAGACCACCATCGTGACGAACCGCCACCGCATCACTTTCACGTTCTCCAGTGCCGACGACGCCTTCACAGTGACCGATTTCACGGCGCTGTGAGTGCGGGGGTTTGCGCTCGACCAACTTCGAAGCGGCGAGTCGACGTACTTGGGCTATCGGGGCCAAACCCAATCTCCGCTCGCGCCGCTCCTTTCACCATCGTTGCCGGAAGTGCCAGCTGCTGGTGATCTTCAGTCGATCAAGTGCGCGAGTTCGCTGCGCTTCCGCACGCCCAGCCGCTCCATGACGATTCGCATGTGCTGGCGTACCGTCTCCTGCCCGATCCCGATCTCGGCGGCGATCTCGCGGAGCGTGGCCCCACGCACTAGGAGCCGAGCGACGAGGCGCTGCCGCGTCGAAAGCAGCTCCTCGGCCGGCGTCCGCGGCTTCGGGTCGAGCTTGGCGACGCGCGCCGAATAGAAAAGCAGGAGCGCCCGGCGCTCCTCGCCGAGGGCCGGGGGAACGTGGGCAACCTCGACGTCGATCTGGCCGAGGAGCCGATGGCGGCGGGTGGCGGCGGATGAGTCGCGGACAGCACGCACCAAAGCGCGCTCGAAGCGGCGCCAGCCGCGGCTCGCCAGGCGTCCGCACTGCGCCTCGATGGCGGCACGGGCGCGCGAACTCCAGTGGACCTTGCCAGAGGGGAACGCGACCTCGACAGTCCCCAGCAGCGGACACGCTTCCCGGTCTTGGCGATGCAATGCGTTCAGCGCCGATTGCGTGCGCAACGCGCCAGCGAAAAGCGGGGTGAGTCGCGCCAACTGCAATTGCTCGTGCTCGCCGAATTGGCCCCCATCGCTGTAAAGCGCGCAAGGCAGCTGCTCACCCAGTGGGCCGCTAAACCGCGCGATCGCGACGTCATGATAGCCGAGGTCGAGGAAAGCCTTTTGCGTCTCCGTTCGAACCGTGGGTTCGTGCGAAGCGTAGTACCACGTGCCTTCGGGGGAGGCTTCGAGGTACGCGACACCTGGGTCGTCGTCGCCGACTTCCGGATAGATCTCCATCCACTGTGCGAGATCTCCCCCCACGAGCGGGGCGCCGCCCCAGGTGAAGCCCCGCGTGAAACCCGCGGCGACGAGGTTGAAGGTGGAGCGAGTCAGCGCCACCATCTCCTCCGCGTCCCCTTCGTCGACGAGACCGCGCGTCAACAGGGCACGAAGCGTCTCGAAGTCCGCTCTTCCCATGTGGCCAGGCTATCACACGAGGCGAGGCGCCGCGGGTCGCGGGTGAGCAAACCATCCCCACTTCGTGGGATGGAAGGACCGAGTGGTTGCTCGCTATCATCGTCGTGTAGGAAATCCTCCCGCCAATTCCGTTGGTTTCAAGGATTGCCGTATCGCCGTCGGCTTCGGAACAAGTCGCCGAATTGGCCCGTGCTTGCCTCGCAGTGGAGAACGCAATGTCTCGTCGATATTTGATCACCGGGTTACTGGCGGTGACTGCGACTCTGGTTCTCGCGGGCGGATGCGGCTCAGACGACTCGGCGGGCAAAAAGACCGAACCCCAAGGAACCAGCGTCACGATCGTTGCCACCCAAGGCGGCGTGGTCGAGACTCCGGACAAGCGATTGCTCTTGGTGATCCCACCCGGAGCGCTGGCTGAGGACACGAAGATCGTGGTCACGCCACTCGCGCAGGCCGACCTCCACCCGACGTGGACCAACGTCTCCGACAAGGTGATCGCGCCCTACAAGCTGGAACCCGACGGACTGGAATTCACCAAGCCCGCGGGCATCGTGTTCACTCTGGACGAGTCCGAGTTGGCCGTAGGCACAGCGGAGTCGCCGGCAATCGCGGGCATTTACAGCACGACCAGCGCAGGGAGCGGCGAGCTGCTCAGCGCGGGCATCGTGGGGCTGGGTGCACCGGCGGGCAAGAAGCAGGTCATCGGTTCCTTGATCCATTTCTCCCAGGCCGCAGTGATCGACCTGGGCATGGGAAGCATGTCCGGCGACTGCAAGCTGTGTGAACTGGGGGGGCCGTACAACGGCGTGGTCTCCGTTGATACCTTCGGGTCCTCGGCGCCACCGAAACCGTCGAGCGACGCACTCACGACCACCGGTCCCGTCACGGCCTCTTGGAACGGTGCCTGGGGCCTGGGAAGCCGCAACTTCCAGTACAGCTGCGCCGAACCGGGCACAGGCTCCATTTCCGCCAAGATGGCCTGGCAATGGACCCCGAAGCAGACCATCGCTGATCTGGCCGACATCTTCGGCCCCACGCCGGAGCTGGAGGTCCTGGTCGCCGAGCAAGCTGTCAGCGCCGACGTCGAATGCCGCGCGAGTTGCTCCAAGGCGAACTTCGATCAGTGTGAAAGCGATGCGGACTGTGGCCCGGCAGAGCGGTGCCACGCCGCGTGCATGTGCGTATGCGACACCAAGAAGGGAGCCGAGTGCGTCAGCAACTCGGACTGCCCCGGCTCCGTGTGCGTGACCAGTCAGTGCAAGTGCGGTGCGCCGTCGTGCGCGTTTCCACCCACCACCGTAGGCGAGATCGCCAACATGCTGGACGTGGATCTGGACACAGCCGCCTGCCTGGTCATCCAAGCCACCAACATCGTGCATTCCTCCGCCGCCGTTGCCGGCAAGAACGTGGCTTTCGACCACACCACGGTGCGCTTCTTTTGGTACGCGTTTTGGTCCGCGGCCCTCACCCACGTGAACAAGGCCTTCAACAACTCGACGTTCCACTGCGGGGACGGCCCCAACGGCTACACACTCTGCCCCTCCCCGGCGGATCCAGTTCCCGAAGGCGAAATGCTCGTGCTGGTCAACCAGCTCTACGAACCGATCGTCCTGGGCGACACGAAAAACTTCTACCAGTACGCCTTCGTGTTCGACGCCGACGATGACCCGACCAACAACTACCAACCCGCAGCGGGCTTCCCCAACGACTTCTTCAAGGACACGGACCGCTGGTACGAGGCCAACTACGATCCAACCAACGGTTGGTCGCTCAAGGTGAGCGATGCGACCGGAGGCACGCCGAAACCAGCGACGACACACGCGCGCATCATCATCCGCAACGACACGCTGACCTTGGTGGTGCCCAAGAGCGAACTCGCTGCGGCCAAGCCCAAGTTTCGGGTCACGGCCTTTCGACACACCGGTGACTTCGGGATCAATCCGCCACACGACTGGGACGGGAGCGTGTGGCCCGCCGTCGCCGACGGCCTGCAAACGCCGCTGTAGGGCACAAGACGGCGGTGCAGGCGTTTCGACTTCCCATCCGTTCGCGGCACAGCCGCCCGAACGTTTCTACTCAGGACCCACGCGAGGAAACATGAAAGCACTGATCTTGGTTGGACTAATGCTGTGTGTTGGCTGTGGCAGCGACAGCGACGACGGCAGCGGCGGCTCCGGGGGAGCAGGCGGCGTCGCGGCCTCAGGAGGCACTGGCGCGACAGGGGGCAGCGCGGCAACCGGCGGCACGTCGGCAACCGGCGGCACGTCGGGCAGCGGGGGCACCGCGGGCACAGGCACCGGCGGTAGCGCTGGAACGGCGGGCTCCGCCGGCGCGGGCGAACCCTGCGACTTCCAGAACCCGGAAGTCGTCACCCTTGGCACGGCCGTCACTCGCGAACTGCCATCAGCCAACTGTGCTTCCAAGCTGCATTTCTATCGTTTCACTCCCGCCACTGCTGGCGTGTACACCATCACCAAGAGCGGCGCCGGCAACCTCGGGTTCTGCGAAACGGCGGCTGGCGGCTGCATCTGCGGCGTGAACATCAACTGCTGCGCCAGCTGCAGCCTGACCTTCGACTTGCCGAGCGGCGCGCCGTTGCCCGCTGGATCGAACAACGAGATCTACATCGACCCCGTAGGCGCATCGGGCACGTACACCTTCACTGTGACGGGCCCCAATTGAAACGGCTGCCCGTGCAGCCTGGGAACGCTTCCTCGTGGGCACGCGTGCTTGCGATCTTGTGCCTGACCATGGCCGCCGGCTGCAGTCCGAGTTCCACTACGAAAGACACCGATGGAGTTGCCGAGTTAGATGCATTCCCCTTGCTCAGCGTGGCAGCGGTAGGCGAAAATGTGTACGTGGGTCTGCGTCTGCGCTGGTCGGGTGCAAGGGAAGGAAAGGTGGATGTCCAAGCCACGGCGAACGCCGACGTGGTTGCCGACCTAACTGGCGAATTCTCGCTCAACGGAAGCAGTGGCAATACCGAAGACTCCGTGCTCTTTCGCTGTAGCCGGGAAGGTACTGCCGAGGTGATTGCGACCTTGGATTTCGACGGAGGATTGGCAGCCGACTCCGTGCTCATCGTGTGCGTTGCCCCGAAGCCCGATCCTCCGAAAGACCACTTCTACAGTATCTCATCATTGCCGGCGACCTTCCTCGCGCCCTACATTGACATGCTTGGGTTTGCGACGAAGCGCGTGACGCTCACAGCAGAACAAGCCTCGCAGCTCTCCACGCTGGCTGAAGAGCCGCTGCCGCCGGACGCTCCCGTCGTGCTCCAGGCTGCCAATGCCGAGCCGCTGGTCGAAGAGGAAGTGGCAGTAGTGCACACCGGGTTTGCCGCGGCGATCCCGCGAATGGATAGCGGGCATTCCCTGACTTTCGGCGTGGTGTGGGAGTCCGACGGTGCTGCCGCCAATGATTGGAAGGTCCAGGGCAACTATGACTTCGACCAGTACCAGGGCGCCGACCTTTGGTACGAGACGCGGTGGGACCACATGATGTCGACCTGGAGTGTTCGCGCAACCCAAGTCGCCGACGATCAGAGCACTTCCGAAGTGCCCACCCGAGCGCGCTCGTTCCTGTACGAAAGCAGAATCGTGTGGGTCATCCCACGCACGGAGATCCCCTCGGCAAACCCCAAATACCGCGTGACCTCCTACGGGGGTGACGGCACGTTCAGTCCGGCCGACAGTGGCGCCGACGTCAACGGGGCCGACCCCACCCAGGCCATGCTGACGTACTAGGGCGCGCGCAGCCTCGACTCGGCTCGCGCGCAGCCCGGGCTCGGCTCGTCACACTCCGCAGCTTGCGGCGCGCGCAGACCCGGCTCGACTCGTCGCAGGCCGAAGCGCGTGGCTCGCACCCGCTGTACCGGCGCCCCAAAGCCTGTACGATGGGCCAAAGTGCGTGCAACCCCCAAAAAAACCAGCTGGCGCTTAGAGGCTGCAGCGTGACCGGCAACGAATACAAACGCTTGATCGCGCGCTACTTGCTCGCCGCATACGCGAAGCGCGGCATTCACTTGTATGAAGAAGTGCCCATCGGTACTTCGATCATTGGCAAGCAGCGCCGGGTCGACTTGTTGCTACTCGAGCCCAGCTCCGGCGCCGCATTGGTGATCGAGTGCAAGAGTCAGGACTCCAGCGGCACGGCGGACGAAAAGATCCCCTACGCCCTCGATGATCTGCGGGCGCTGCGCATGCCGGGCGTGATTGCCTATGCTGGCGGCGGGTTCTCCGAGGGTGTGCTGCACCTGCTGCAGAGCACGGAGCTTGCCGCATACTGCTTGCCGGACGACACCCTGAAGCCGATGCCGCGCAAAAGCGGCGAGTCCATCGACAGCGGCACCTGGCAGCTCGACCACGTGCTGGCCCTCACCTTCAAGTGGTGGGACGTCTTGCTCAGCGGCCGCACACCCATGGTGCTTTGATGCGCCCGCGCAAAAGCGGTGCTGCGCTCTGGCGCGACTGACCCAGGCGCACTACGCGTATACCGGATGTCGCGCCGCACCCTACACCTGCTTGCTGCCGTCACTGCGCTCCTGGCGCTGGGTGCTGGCGGATGGGCGTGGCGTACGCACAATGCCGACCCCAGCGATCCGCCGCCGACCCTTGGCGTCAGCTCGGCCATCAAGTTCAAGAAGCCGCGTAGCCAGCAGCGTGTCGGGGGACTCGACGTCACTTTCATCGTCGCATCCGACACGCATCTCGGCTTCGACTCGGACGAACACACGCTAAGCGGCGCGCTGCACGATCCCGTGAAGCATCCCCGCGGCGTCGAACTCGTCAATCTGCAGTCCATTCGCGCCATGAACGCGATGCCGGGACGCACCTCCCCGTTCGGCGACACCATCGCGCGGCCCCGCGGCGTGCTCATCTCCGGCGATCTCACCGAGCGCGGCATTCCCTGGCAGTGGCGCCACTTCGTCTTGTTCTACGGACTGAACGGCGGCGACGGCCTGCTCGACTACCCCGTATTCGAAGGCCACGGCAACCACGACAAGGCCGAAAGCTGGTACGTGCTCGACCGCATCCGGGAGCGCCACGGCGACCACTTCTATTCCTTCGACTGGGACGACTTGCACCTGGTCTGCCTGGGCGAAGCCCCGGACGAACGCGCCATCCGCTTCTTGACCCAGGATCTCGCTGCCGTCGGTCGACAGCGCCCCATCGTCATCTACTTCCACTTTCCATTTCGCGGCCCCTACTCCGACAATTGGTTCAATCGAGATGGCCACCCGGAACGACTGCTCGACGCCGTCGCAAACTACAACGTGATCGCCTTCTTCCACGGCCACTATCACGCGTCCGGCCGCTACCGGCACTTGGGCCACGACGTGTACAACGTCGGCGCCGCCAAACACGATCGCCACAGCTTTGCTGTCGTACGCGTCACCGACACCTACCTGCGCGTGGCGTCCTTTCACCACGGGCTGGAACGCTTTCAGTGGTGGCATGAGAAGCCCATCAACGGCGCGCCCGGCCAGCCCCGCGGGGACGGCATCCACGAAAACAAAGGCGTGCTGCTCGAGGGCGATCACTGACGCGCGGGCCGCGTCGAGCGCCCAGCAGGCCTGATGGGCGCCGTTGACTCACTTGATTTGGCGCAAGTTCGCAATTGCATCCCGTCATGCCCGTCGCCAACGGATAAGCCGCGGAAATGTTTGTCGATTCGGAGCCAAGTCGCGTCGGGCCGGCCGCAGGTGCATAGGCCGCTACGCGCCTACTCCCGCGTATTTGTTGTCTTTTCTTGGCCAGGCGCGTGACCCACGCCCATTTTCGTGGCAGCTCTCGTCCCCGGAGGAAGCCATGGGCTTGCGATTCGCTGCTGATTACCGTTCGTTACTTTGGGTCGCTATGGCGGCTGGGCTCGTTGGGCTGCAGCTGGCTCGGCCCGAGCTCGCCCCGTACCTGTTTTGGGTTTCCGCTTACTTCGCACTCGCGTGCGGCGTGATGGCGCACAACCACAACCACTGCCCCACCTTCAAGGGCAAGCAGGCCAACGAGACCTTCGGCATCATCCTGTCGATCTTCTACGGCTATCCCACCTTCGCGTGGATCCCCACCCACAACTTGAACCACCACAAGTTCGTGAACAAGGCGGGCGACGCCACCATCACCTGGCGCTACTCCAAGAAGCACAGCTTCTGGGTTGCGCTGATCTATCCCTTCGTTTCTGGCTACTACCAGTCCGCGCCCACCAAAGAGTTCATCGACAAGGCGCGCGAAAAGAACCCCAAGCTCTACCGACGCATCCTGATCCAGTACTTCACGTGGATCGGCGCGCACGCGGCGCTGCTGTCCACCTCCATTTGGATGCACGGCCTCAAGCTCGGCTTCCAGACGTGGGCGCTATGCTGCTTGATCCCGGCACTGTTCGCGCTGTGGACGATCATGCTGTTCAACTACGAGCAGCACGTGAACGCCGACCCGTGGTCCGAGCACAACCACTCCCGTAGCTTCAGCAGCCCGACGCTGAACTTCCTGCTCTTCAACAACGGCTACCATGCCGCGCACCACGAGTACCCCGGCGTGCATTGGACGAAGCTCAAGGAACTGCACTTCGAGATGGAGCCCCAGATCGACTCACGCCTCGTCGAAAAGAGCGTTTGGTGGTACTGGTTCCGCCAGTACGCCCTGGCCTGGTGGATCCCCAGCCTCAGCACGGTGCAGGTCGGCCGCGCGCCCTTCAATCCCCCTGAGGGCTCCAGCCTCGATCTCAAATCCGGCAACGTCGACGCCGAAGAGATGGGCACCAACGCCGCGATGGTTCGGCAGTAAGCCGCCCACTACTGATTTGGTTTTTGGGTCGCGTGCCCTGGGGCGCCCTGGGCCCCGCTTCTCGCAGTGGGCCACCGGGTGCGCAGGTGCGTCGTGGCGGCGTGACCCTCTTCTGCTGCACTGCTGCGCGCTGCACTGTTGCCATCGATCTGAAGAGGAGCGCGAGCGCAGGGGGCAGGGGGAATTGGAGTGTGGGCTGAGCCGTGAGCGGTGGGCGGGAGTGATGAGGGGAGAGCTTGGAGGGGGAGGGGATCTTTCGCTTGGGTGATTTGATTCTGTCTGCGTGCTCGGCCGCGTCAAGGCCGGGGCTGGCTTCGCCGGTGGCTGCTGCGCAGCCAGCCTTGACCCAGCCTCCGCTCGCAGACGTGGTGTGTGTGTGTTAAGCCGCTGATCAATCGTTTCAACCAGGTCATCGGCAGCCTCGTCCGACTGGTTGAAAGAGCCGCGTAGCGCGGGCAACGCGCGCCAAAGCCGTCACGGGTGTGGCGGCTTTGGCTGTCACAGACCGCGTTGCCCGTGGCCGCTCAAGTCACGCACGCAATGAGCGCGTCGAGGTGTGTCTTGCATTGTGGCCATCCGGCTTGGCCGGCGGAATCGCTACCACGCAGCCAAGGTCCGACAGGCAGGGACCACGGCGCCGCGAACGCTTGGCCTTCCCTCGAAACAGCGCCGCGACGGTCGCTCCGGCTGACGTGCGCTGGTTCGGGAGGGAACGGCCCCCTACCCCGCTCGTCCCCCTTTTCGCTGCATGAACGCCGCACCGAAGTCTGCTTCGGCAGCGAGCGTGTTGTGGGGGCGACAGCGCAGCGACAGGTTGGCTACGCTGGGCGGGCCACCCTTTGCGAAAGCGGTTTCGTGTTGCAGCTCCAGTCCGCTGCGCTCGCGGCAGCGCTGACCGCGATCATCGACGAATGCGCAGCGATGTGCGTCTCGTTGCCACACCGCGCGTCGTACGTGCGCCGGCACATAGCGGCCTTTCTGTGCGGCCTCTCCGCGCTGGCGCGCTGGCGCGGCACTTCTGTCGCGGCGCTATCGGATCCGCGCCGGCGCGGCACATCCGCCGCGACTTCCTGCGCCGCCCCGCGCTGGCGCTGCACTTGTGTTGCGACAACGTTGGCTCCGCGCCGGCGCAGCTCTTCCGCCGGGACTTTCCGCGCTGCCCCGCTCCGGCGCGGCACATCCGCCGCGACTTCCTGCGCCGCCCCGCGCTGGCGCGGACTCCTCGCTGCGGCGTGATCTGATCCGCGCTGACGCGGATCGGTATCGGGCTGCGTCCTGGGCTTTTCTGTCTCCGCACACTTGCGCTTCTCCAGCTCTCGGACGAGCAGGCGCATCGCGCGGAGGTCCCCAGCTGGGCTGGAGGGCCCCCCGGCCCCCCGCGGGAGGTGCCCCCGCCCTCTTTCCGGTTGCGCCCTGTGGTCTCCCCCCGCCGTGAACTGAACGCCATAGCGCTGCGGCGTGGAGAGCACGCTCGCTGCTGCCGGCGCGTGGCCAGCGGCGCTCCGCTCGAGCGCGGCGAGCGGCGTTTTCGTGAGCGCTTCGTCAGCGGGCAGCCAGTCGCTGGGGCGATCCCCCGCGCGGAGGTGGCGCACGGGCGCAAGCGCTTCCATCGCCTCGAGCCAGGTCGGGTTTTCCATGGATCCGCCCGAAGATCCCAGGGGCTCCACGCGCGCCGGAAAGTCGGGGAGCGGGTCGAGGCGGCGCACCAGCTTCGCGATCTCGCGCTTGGAGCGGTGTTTCGCCAGCGACAGCACTTCTTTCAAATTCTCGTCGGTCAGGTGAGGCCCAAGCAGCAACAGCCCGGTCATATGCAGCTCGCCGGCCGCGATGCGCTCGAGCAGGATTGGAAAACGCCGCACTTGCTTGGCTGCGGCGGCGCGCCGCTGCGCCATGTCCTCGCTCATGCGCAGCTCGTAGACACAATACGTGTACAGACTCGAGCACGCGCGCTCACGATACAGACCACGTGCTTCCACCTCCGCGAGGTGTGACAAAAGCGCCGCCTGAATCAGGTTGGAGCGCCCGACCATCGATCGTGTGCTGGCCAGTAGCTCGCCGTCGGAGAGGTGCTCGAGGCTGAAACCGATCGCGTGGTCGGGCGCGTGGTCGGGCGCGTGGTCGGGCGCGTGGCCGCGCGCGTATGCCGCATTTTCTCTCTCGACGCCGGGATAGCGAACGGCGCCACCAGCCACCGCAGCCCTGACCGAACCAGGAATTCGTATGCTCATGTCGCCACACTACACCCTGCTTTTTGTACCTTCTGACTTCGAGCAGGTTGCGACTTCGCACATGCGAACGCTTTTGCTTTCATCATTTTCGTGAAAGCGCGGCAGCCGCTCGGCTGGGGTCAGTGCGGGGCCATCGCGTACCGAGCGACGCATACGCGCGCGCCGTATGCCAAATCAGTGTCTATCTAAATCGACACACGTGATGCGTTTTCTTGCTCGGTCTCACGGGGACATCGCGAGGGCGTGCAGCGCAGCGCTGCGAGCCGACGCGAAAACCGAGCCCGCTTGAACGACGTCAACTATTCTTGCTGCAGAAGTAATTGTCGTCCATCACCCGCTCGCTGATCTACGGGTCCGGCGAGTACGCCAGCGCCACACGAACCAACGTTGCCGCGGAGGGAAACTACACGGTCTACTCGGCCGGCCTCTCTCACAGCTATAGCGCGCTGAACAAGCGCAAGGTTGGCGGCTATGTTGCGGCCGTGCTCACCGCACACGATCGCTCCCAGTCTGTCCAGGCCTGCCCCCCGGGGCACGAGTGGGCGAAGATCGAATGCGTGGAAAAGGGCGAAATCGAGTCCCAGCGCGCCAAGTGCCAGGGCCAACGTAGTTCCGTGATGGAGCTGATCGACGTGAAGGAAGTGGACCAGGCGGTGAAGAAGAACGCCTGCAGTTGGCTGACGGAGCACGGGCAGCCCCACTAAACACCCGCAGTGAAGTTTGGCGTGCGGCTCGAGCGCCCCTGCCGCTGCGCAGCCGGCGGAGCATGCACGCAGGATGGCGAGTGGTTTCGGAGTATGCTGACGAAGAGCGATGCCGCCGGACGCGCCGACCACAACGCTTTTCCGCCCCACGGGCCCGGAAGAGTTGCGTCTTGTCGAAGCATCGGGCTGGCGCCGCTGGCCACCGCGCCTGGCGGACCAACCCATCTTTTATCCTGTGACCAACGAAGCCTACGCCGCAGAGATCGCTTCCAAGTGGAACGCGCGCGACGGCAAGCCGGGATTTGTCACGCGCTTCGAAGTGCGCACGGTGTTCATGGATCGCTACCCGATCCAAACCGTCGGCAGCCGCACGCATACCGAATGGTGGGTCCCGGCCGAAGAGCTCGAAGCACTCAACGACAACATCGTGGGGCTGATCGAAGTCGTGCGCACGTTTCCGTGAGCGAGGCGCCTGGGAGCCCCGCTGGCACCTCGTCCGCGGCCCTACGACGCGCCGAGCGATCTGATACGCTGCGTTGGCGGGGGCGCGCCTAGTCACACGGACCAAAACTCCCGCGCATTTCAACGCACCATGCGCACCGTCTTTTACTACCTTGCCCTGGCGTGTTTGTTCACGCACGAGCTCGACGCCGTCGCGCATTCCGAGTGGCGCTTGCTGTTCGTGCTGCAACGGCTGCCCGACGCGACGGCCCTGCCTTGGTTCGTTGTGCTGCTCGTGCCGCTGTTCTTCGGCATTCTCTACCTCAGCCAGCACCGCCGCACTTCCCTGCGCAAGGCCACGCGCTTGGTCGTCGCGACATTCTGTGTCGTGCATGCCGCGCTGCACCTGGCACTGGCCAGCAACCCCAAAAACGAATTCCACGGATCGCTGTCCCACGCGCTGTTCCTGAGCGCAGCCGCGTTCGGAGCCGCGTTCCTGATCGGCGAACTCTTGCGGCATCGCAGCACCTCGCGGTCCGACGCAGCTGGCGGATAGCGACCTGGCTGCTGCCGGGCGACGCGCGGCTGCGTAGCACGCGCCGGCTGGTGCGCGCAGCGCGGGGTGGCATGTGCCGGCTGGTGCGCGCAGCTCGGGGTGGCATGCGCCGGCTGGTGCGCGCAGCGCGGGGTGGCATGTGCCGGCTGGTGCGCCGCGCGGCAGCGCAGCATGCACGGGAGGACGTTCACGATGCGTCACGGTCCCGGGCGTGGCACTATGATTTGAGCATGAGCCCGCGGTCCCCACTCCTGATTGGACCTCCAGCTACGCATTCGCCATGAAAACAGTGCGCGGGGATCTGCTGCAGCTGGCGCTTGCCGGAGAGTTCGACGTGATCGTTCATGGCTGCAATTGCCAGTGCACCATGGGCGCTGGGATCGCCAAAGCGATCCGGGCCACTTTCCCTGAAGCATTCGAGGCAGACCTTGCGACGGAAAAGGGAAGCGCGGCCAAGCTGGGGACGATTTCCTGGGCAGAGGTGGAACGCGGCGGGCAACGCTTGGTCGTCGTCAATGCATACACGCAGTTCCACTATCGCGGGCGGGGCCCGCACGTCGACTACGCTGCCGTGGCCTCGAGCATGCGCGCGGTGAAAGAGCGCTTCTCGGGCAAGCGTATCGGCTACCCTCGGATCGGCGCTGGGCTGGGGGGCGGCGACTGGGAACGAATCGTCCGGATCATCGACACCGAACTGCGCGAAGAGGATCACACGCTAGTGGAGTTTGCCAAGTAGGCCGATCCCGCCTCCGACCACGAGGTGCGCGACGCCCCCCGGGCACTTCGTCGGCGCGATGTGTTGACGCGCCAGCTGCTGCATGGTCTGGCAGCGTCACGGGCCCGGGGCACGTGACGATCGCTGGTCCCCCGGCTACACTGCCGATCCCATGGGGATCGCGGCAGGCACGTCCTTTCGGGGCAAGCTGGGCATCGCCGTGCGCAAGGCGCTGGCAGACTTCGACGCTGACGCAGTGGAGCGCGCAAAGCGACGGATGACACCGACCGCACGCGCGCTGGTGACTCAGAGATTCTTGGCCAGCGATTGGTACGGCGTGGACGGCATCAAAAGAGGGATCCAAGTCCTGGCCGGCGAACTTGGCTGGGACCAGGAGCACATGGCGCGCGCCTTGGGCCGCAGCGTGGGCTTCACAGGCGCGGGCACGGTCGGACGCGCCATGGTTTCCGTGTTTGGAACTCCGCAGCGCTTCGAAAAGTACCTACCCACCATGTGGCGCCAGCTCTACGACTCCGGCACCATGCACGCGCAATACGACCCCGTCGACGCCGAGCTCAGCGTCCGGGTCTATGGCTGGAAGGGGCACTCCCCCCTGCACTGCTTTGCGCCGTTGGGAGCGGTGGAGGCACTGGCAACCCACATGCGCCGGCCACAGCTTCTGTCTGCGAAGCGAATCGAATGTGTGGGCAATGGCGAGAAACGCTGCCGCTACGTACTTACCTTCGAGCGTTGACGTTTGGACCGCGCGGTCACGACTGCGTGGCCGCGTTCTCGAATCCCGGCGTCCACCGGCCGCCGCGTCCGCGTTTCGAACCACGGCGTCCAGCGGTTGCGTGACCGTCGCCGTGGCCGCGTTTCGAACCACGGCGTCCAGCGGTTGCGCGACCCTGCCACCCTCACGTCCGCACAGGTTGGTGCGATCTGGCACGACCTCCGACGCGGTGTATATACTTCAGAGATGAACCCGCTGCTCCGACTCAAACGGCTCACCACGCGGGATGCGGCAGAGCAGGAATTGCGCGCTGCTCAGGCCGGGCGCTACACCGTTGCAGAGCGCCTCGAGCAGGCGCTCGAGCTAAGCGATCTGGCCCGCGAGCTCGCAAGCTCTGTCGGCGCAGCGTGGGTCACGGCACCACCGTTCGATCTCGGCGAAAAGGCGCGTCGTCATCCGATAGGGCGCTGATGCAGGCAGGGCTGCGTGACGCACTGCACGACGTTGTCGACGTCCTCGAAGGGCTCGGCATGCGCCATGCACTCGTCGGTGGACTGGCAGTCAGCGCCTGGGCACTCCCTCGAGCGACACGCGACGCGGATCTTTGGGTTGACCTCGAAGGCAAGACCGACGAGTTGGAGCAGGCGCTCGTTGCCGCTCGATTCGAGGTCCCGGCAATGGCAGAGGAACTGGAGAAGTTCGGAGTATTCCGCGCCCAGCACCAGGTCACGGGCGTCTTCGTCGACCTGTTCAACGCGGTAGGCCCTCTCGGAGAGGCCATCCTCGATCGGAGAACGTCGGCGGTCGTGGCCGGGCACACGACGTGGCTCGCAAGCGCGGAGGACGTCGCCGTCCTGAAGGCGTTTTCGGATCGCCCGCGTGATTTCGACGATTTGGTCGAACTCTTGCGCATCCCATCATTGGACGTCGAGTATGTCTCGCGCTGGGCAGCGAAGCTCGATGCGAGTATCGAGACCACCGAAGTCAGCGAGCGCGTCAAGCTGGCGCTGCGTGCGTCCAAACGCTGACCCGAACCTAGCGCGACCTGACCAGCGGTGCTTCAGTGCTGCGCCATACAGCGCAAGCAGGGAGGCGCCTGCCCGGACTTGCACGGCGCTTCGCCACACACACCCAGCACGCCGGGCTGCAGCTGGCACTGCTGGAACTGCTTGCTGCACACCGCGCCGCTCTTGTCCGCGGGCGGCTTGATCGGTTCCGGGCATCCGGAAAGACCGAAGATCACGAATGGGGCGAGCCACAGCCTCGATTGCGCAAACGTCAGGCATCCAGGTAGCCTCGTTGGCCGGCAGAACGCAACTTGGCGGCGTCTGCTAGCCTGGGCAGCACGATGCCGAATCTGCACGAGCTGCCGCATGACGAAATCGAGCGCATCTTCAACGCGGCGCCGTTCATCGCGCATTTGGGCATCCGCCTGGTTCGAGTCAGCGCTGGGTATTGTGAAACGGAACTCGTGCTAGCGCCGCAGCACTTGCAGCAGGACGGCTTTGTGCATGCAGGCGTCCAGGCCACTTTGGCGGACCACACCGCAGGTGGGGCCGCCGGCACCCTGGTGAGCGCGGGTCAGATTGTGCTCACGGCGGAGTTCAAGATCAACTTGCTCCGCGCTGCAAAAGGCGAGCGCTTGATCTGTCGCGCCACGGTTCTCAAACCGGGCACGCAACTGGTCGTCGTCGAGTCCGAGGTCGAATGCGTCGCAGAAGGCGCGACCAAGCTCGTCTCCAAGACGACAGCAACCGTGGCGATCGTGCAACGGCGGAGCTGAGGCCCGGCGAACGTGCGCGCGGACGGCGCCTACGCTGCGTGGGCGCCGGTGGCCATGCCCGTCTGCACGCGCCAGAGCGCGGCATAGCGGCCGCCCGCCCGTTCGAGTTCGTCGTGGGTGCCGGACTCGACGACTGTGCCGCTGTCGATGACCCAAATGCGGTCGGCATTGCGCACCGTCGACAAACGGTGCGCAATGACAACCACCGTGCGGTCTTTGGCAACCGCCTCCAAAGAGCGCTGGATGGCGGCCTCCGTTTCGTTGTCCACCGCAGACGTCGCCTCGTCGAGCACCAGCAGCGGCGGATCCCGCAGGATGGCGCGCGCGATGGACAGCCGCTGTCGCTGCCCACCGGAGAGCTTTTGCCCGCGCTCGCCCACGACGGTGTCGTAGCCGTCCGGCAAGTCCATGATGAAGCCATCCGCTTCGGCCAAGCGCGCCGCCCGTCGGATCGCCTCGAAGTCTGCACCCTCTTTGCCGTAGGCGATGTTTTCCCGCACCGTGCCTTGGAACAGGAACACGTCCTGCCCCACGTAACCGATCGCGCCGCGCAGCGCGTCAAAGCTCAGCTCGCGGATGTCGATGCCGTCGAGGGCCACGCTACCCCCGCCCACATCGTACAGACGCAACAGTAGCTTGACGACCGTGGACTTACCCGCGCCCGTGGCTCCGACGATGGCGTGGGTCTCTCCCGCTCCGACCTTTAGGTTCAAGGACGAGATGACGTCATTGGAGCCATCGTACGCGAAGCGCACTGCGTCGAAGACCACTTCCCCCGGTGTGCCTGCCGGCAACGTGCGCGTGCCCGGCACGATCCTCGGACGCTGCGCAAGCATGTCGAAGATGCGCCGAGTCGACGCCATGGCACGCTGATACAAGTCCAGGGTTTCTCCGAGGCGGGTCAGTGGCCACAGCAGTCGCTGGGTCATATACACCAGCACCGAGAACAGCCCCACTTCGAGCTCGCCCGCAAGCGTCGCTTTGCCGCCGAGCAGCAGCGTCATGGTGAAGCCCGCCAAGATGGCCAGGCGAATCAGCGGCACGAACGCGGACGAGAAGCGGATCGCGTCGCGGTTTGCAACGCGATAGGCCTGGGACACTTCTGCCAGACGCTCCGCCTCCCGCGCCTCCGCGGAGAACGCGCGGATCGTAACGATGCCCGAAAGGTTATTCGAAAGCAGCGCGGCGACGTTGCCAGCGGCGTCACGCACTCTGGTGTAATAGGGCGACAGTCGCCGCTGGTAGCGGATGGAACCCCAGATGATCAGGGGGATCGGCAGGAACGCCACGAAGCCGAGCAAAGGCGCCGCGGCAAAAAACACGGCACCCACGAAGACCACGTTGACCGCCGTGCGGATCACGTCCCCCGCGCCCACGTCTAGAAAACGCTCGAGCTGATTGACGTCGTCGTTCAAGATCGTCAGCAAGCCGCCGGTGGAGCGGTCTTCGAACCAGCTCAGCTCCAAGGACTGCACATGCCGATAGGCGTCCAAGCGTGCTTCGTGCTCAATGGTCTGGGCCAAGTTGCGCCAGATGATCTTGGAGATGTACTCGGTCAAGGACTCCAGCACCCAAACCACAAAGTTGATCGCGGCGAGGATCACGAACTGAGTGAAGCGATCCTCCACACCGAAGAACTGCCCCACGAGAGAGTCCTGCGCGCGCACCACGACGTCCACCGCCGCGCCGATGATCAGCTCCGGCAAGACGTCAAAAAGCTTGTTGAGAACCGTGAATACCGACGCAGCCACAACACGACCGCGGTGTGGTTTTGCGTAGCGCCAGAGCTGGCGCAGAGGAGAGGCCATGAGCCCGTAGTGCACCCGCAGGCGCGCCGGGTCCAGGGTCCAGCGAGATTCTGTGCCGGTCCGCCGCGTGTCTTGCTTGCAGCCGCTGCGCAACCGAGACACCATCCCGACCCATGAACAAGACCCTCCGATTTTGGTCAGCCGCTTTCGCTTCCCTCTGCATCTCCACCGCGGCGTGGGCCGACGTGGCTCCTCCCCAAGACAGCGGGACAGGGGGCACGGCGGGAACTGCAGGCACCGCAGGCACGGCGGGCAGTGGCACCGCAGGCACCGGCACCGGTGGAACCAAATCGAGCAGCTCGGACGACAGCGGATGTAGCGTCAGCGGACACAGCGGCGGCAATTCGGCGCCGGCACTGCTGCTGACACTCGCTGGGTTCGCGCTGATGCGTCGCCGCCGTCATTGAGCAACGTGAGCACGGAAACGCGACGGTGCGAGGGTTGGCGCTGGGTTCTTCGCCGCACCCCTAGCCACGCGCGGGCCCGATGAACACGACCCCATGCCACGCCTAGTCCTGGTCGGAGGCGGGCACAGCCACGCGCTGGTGCTCGATGCGCTGGCGCGCGAGTCGCTTCCAGGGCTCGAGGTGCATCTCGTCGTGGACCGTCCTAGCGCCGTGTACTCGGGCATGGTGCCGGGGTTGATTGCCGAGCAGTACCGCCGCGACGATGTCGAGATCGACGTCGAGCGCCTCGCGCGCCGCGCGGGGGTGCAGCTGCACCTCCAACCCATGGTGGGCATCGACGCCCGCGCGCGCGCCATCGCGCTGCCTCGTGATAGGTCGCTCACTTACGACGTGGCATCCCTCAACATCGGTTCAGCCGTCGCTGGCCTCGAGCTTGAGGGCGTACGGCGCCACACGCTCCCCACCCGGCCCATGCCCGAACTCATGGCGGGCATCGAAGCCGCCACTGACCGCGCGCAGAAATTAGAGCGCGCATTCCACAGCGTGGTCGTTGGGGGCGGCGCTGGCGGCGTCGAGCTCGCCTTTTGTCTCGACGCCCGTCTCGCCGCCGACAGCGCCGTACACACCACACTGGTGACCGACGCCAAGCGCTTGCTGCCCGGTTTCGGCACCGCCTTCGCGCGGCAGATCGACGCCGAGGCCAAACGACGCGAAATCCATATCGTCACCGAGCGTCGCGCGCAGCGCGTGGACGCGCGTGCCGTGTACTTCGACGACGGCAGCGAGCTCGAACACGATCTTGTGGTGTGGGCGACCGGCGCAGTAGGTCCCCCCGCATTTGCCAACACGACGCTGCCCCTGGACCCGAAAGGCTTTGTGTACGTCGACGAATGCCTCCGCGTCGACGGCTACGACTCGCTCTTCGCGGTCGGCGATTGCGCCACCTTGCGCGCCTACCCCAGGACGCCCAAGGCCGGCGTGTACGCTGTACGCCAAGCTCCGGTCTTGTTGCACAACCTCCGCGCCTGGCAAGCAAAGCGCAAACTGCAAACCTACCGCCCGCAAGGCGACTTCCTGCGCCTGCTCAATCTCGGCGACGGCCGCGCCGTCGGCGGCAAGTGGACCTACGCAACCGCTGGCCGCTCAATGATGCGCCTCAAAGACCGCATCGATCGACGCTTCATAGCGCGTTTTCGCGGGTGAATCAGCGGCGTGCGGCCGAGCGTCTCGCCAAGTGCGCGCGCGGGCCAAGGACGTCAGCGCTGTCGCTTCAGGCGCAGCACCGCGCGTTGGCCGAGGCCACTGCTGCCCTCCAGTTCGTCGTGCTGCCAGCGGAAGTCGAACGGAACGCTTCCGCTGGAATTCGCAACGCATTCCTTCGCGTTACAGACACACACCTGCCCGTGCGTGCACAAGTGCAGCTTGCCACGCGCTGCGCGGGTTCTGGTGCCGGCTTCTGGCAGGCCGAAAACGCAGCGCCGAATGCCAACGTCCAGACAGACCGCGTGCCATACATCGTCATTCCCTCCACCCAGAATCATCCACGTAACCGCGCGGACGCACAACCGTTTCCGCAAGTTGTGCAGAATCTGCTCAATCGAGATGACGCTTTGCGAATGACGCGGCTCTGGCCTTCGTATAGGCTGCGAGTAGTCGGGGAGTGAGACGTGTCGCGCGCGAATCCGAAACCCAGGTCCTCGTGGTTCGCCCTCGCCGCGACGGCCTGCATCACGCACACGTTGGGCTGTTCGGCGCTGTTCACAACCGCCCCACCGGGAGCCACGGATCCACCAGTCCCCCTAGACCAACCGGTTCCGTGTTCGGGTTCCGTGGCGCCTCCGCTCGTCGGCTGAAACAAAACGCACCGTTCTAGCTGCCGCCCGCGACGGACCCGAACGGCAACGGCGGTCGCTAAGCCTCCTACCGGGCGGCGGACGCGCGCTTGCGACGACGGCGCAGCTACTTGAACTGGTTTTTGGCGCATGCAAATCGATTTCCGCAGACCAACACATGCAATTTCCGGAGCCCCGCCACCGCGGTTGGTTTTCGGGCCCAGATCGAATCGGGCCCGTGATTGGCATCCAAAATTAGTTTGTATACTTATCGCTTTCCGCAGACCAACACCCCCGACCACCGTCGGTTGGCTTTCGGACCCAGATCGGATCAGACCCTTGGTTGGCATCCAAAATTAGTTTGTATACTTATCGCTTTCCGCAGACCAACACCCCCGACCACCGTCGGTCGCTCCTCCTGCCGCCACCGTCGGTCGCTCCTCCTGCCGCCACCGTCGGTCGCTCCTCCTGCCACCGTCGGTCGCTCCCCCTGCCGCATCCGTCGGTCGGTCCTTCTCGGAACCCGTGAGCTGCGGGCCCCGCGTCAACACACGGTCGCCACACGCTCCCCGGCAGACGCCTTGGGCGTGGGTGGGACAGCCGTCAGTGCTGCCACTGAGGGCCGCACAACGCGCTCCAGAACGTCGAGGCGCAGAGCGGCGCGCTCGGCGCCCTCCACAATGCCCAGGGCAAGCGCGCGCGGCGCGGGCGGTGCGGAGTGCTCGTCGACACCGGGCCGCATTTCGAGCAGCGCGCGCGCGAACTGATCGCGCACGAAGGGCGCGAGCTGTGGCGACTCTTTCAGCATCCACGCCACGAAGCGCCAGGCCAGCTCGGCGTGACGACTCTCATCGGCAGCAATGCCAGCCAGCACACGCGAAAGCGTGGGGTCCGCTGCGTGCGCAGCAGCGTGTTCGGCTTCGACGGCGGCGAGGGTTTCGCCAATGCAGCCCTCGCGGATCACATCCGCAAGCACTTGTTTTCGGTCCATGGGCAACAGGGCACCGGAAAGATCTAGAACGCCGGGGCCCACCGCCTTTCCGGCGAAGGCGCTCGCCAGGGAAAACGCGATCTCCGCGTGGCGGGTTTCATCCACCTGCGCGTCGCCCGACTGCTGCACCAATGCCGCGGGTGCGCCCAGCCCCAAGAGCTGCAGGGTGAAGCGCGCGAAGGCCGCGATGCTCGCGTGCTCCATCAAGCCGACGGCCGTCCAGTGAGCGCCAAGCGCGTCTCGCTCACTGGGTGAGAGCCCTTCTAACCGCGGCAGACATGCTGCGAGATATCCGTCGTGCGCTTGTGCTTCCGCCAGGCGCGCAGCGCCTTCGACCAAGAACGGGGGCCCCAGGCCCGCGGAGCGGGCCGGTGTGCAGACCAGGTTGCCTGCGGTCCCCTTGCCGCAGTACATGCCTCCGCCGCATTCCGTGTTGCCACCGCACTCGTCTTTCGCCGTTTGGCAGACCAGTCCCGAAGGTTTGCAGTCGCCAATCGGCGAGATGCAATCGAAGCCGGTCCCGCAATCCGCGGAGGTGTCGCACTCTGCCGCCACGCACTTGCCCACTGGATCACCGCAGAGGCAGCGCTGGCCGGCAGCACATTCGGAATCCATGGTGCAGCCGTAGGCACAGGAGCAAGTCGAAGGCGCTCCGCCGCCACCGGGCCAGAAGTTGCAGTAGCCGTTGGGCTGGTCGGTGCAGTCAGCGCCGCTGCTGCAGTCCATTTGGGAAGCGGTGCACGTTGCGGTGGCAGGCGGCGCTGTCGGGCAAGTCATCGCCTCGCGCCGGCGCACGATGCCTCCGGCGCAGGTATCGACCCCCGTGTCCTTGCCGTCGACCATGAGCGGCTTTGGATCCTGACAAGGAAAAGCGTTGGCGCTGCCGGCGCTGCCGCCGGCTCCCCCGTCATCACTGCTGCCCCCGCAGGCGGGTCCCACGACCCCAAGCACCGCGAAAATCCAGCCCAACCGTGCATCTACACTTCGAAATCGTCGCATTCGAGAATCCTCGTGACACAGCCTGGCACATTGCCAACTGCTGCCCTATGAGGAGCAAGAATAGCGCCAAACGCCGCTGCCACGTAGTAGGACGTTTCGCCCAGCGTGGCGCTGGGAGAGATTAGCGACCCTGGGTCGCGCCAGCGCCCCGACCCCAAACCCAATTCCAAGAGGAAGACAATGACTGCGAAAATCGGAGACCGCGCACCTGACGCCACTTTGTACGAATCCACCGAGTTCGGTGACGCCTGCCCCGTCTCGCCCAGCGGCGTTTCCGTGGCGGACGCCACGAAAGGCAAGCGCATCGTGGTCTTCGGGCTGCCCGGCGCCTACACGCCGACCTGTTCCGCGAAGCACGTGCCGGGCTACGTCGAACAACTGCCAGCGCTGACGGCCAAGGGTATCGACGAGGTCTGGTGTGTGTCCGTCAACGACGGCTACGTGATGGCCGCGTGGGGCAAGGAGCAAGGCGCGATCGGCAAGATCCGCATGCTCGGGGACGGCAGCGCGGAGTGGACCAAGAAGCTGGGCCTCGAAGTCGACCTTGGGCCGCACGGCATGGGAGTGCGCATGAAGCGCTTCTCGATGCTGCTCAACGACGGTGTCATCGAGCAGCTCAACATCGAAGGCCCGGGCAAGTTCGAAGTCAGCGACGCCGGCACGATGCTGAAGCAGCTCGGCTGAGGGGTCTGCCGACTCCGGCGAGCACTCCAGCCTGAAAACTAGATCCCAAACGATTCACGAGGCGCGAGCCTGCGCCTCGTGAGCCCTGGGATTTCTGTGGGATTACTCCTGCGCTTCGGCGGGTGTGTCGCCCAAGAGGACCTTGCGCGGCCCTTCCAAGATCATGTCGGCGATGAGCTCGCGCTGCTCAGGAGTGAACACCTGGAGCACCGTGTCCGTCCGCTCGCCCGCTTTGGCAACCTTGGCGTGCAGGATGGCCAGCTTCTTCATGCGGAACTGATTGAGCTCTTTGCGGAAGTCGTCACCCTCGAAGGCGTCGACGAGCTTGTGCAGCTCCTCGCGACTCGGGCGCAGCTCCTGCTTTTCGCCAAGCAGCTCTTTCTTCATCGCCTTGAGCTTGTCGATCTGGAAGGTGGAGAGCATGAGCCGACCCGCAGCCCGCTTGAAGTTGTCAGGTTTGCGCCGCTCCTGCTCCGGCTTCACGCCAAACTTTTCGTCGATGTGCGCGCGCAACACCACGGCAACCGCGGCACGCTGATCAGCGTCCAGGATACCGTGCACTTCTTCCAGGGCGTCGGAACTCTTCTGCGTGCGCTCTTCGATAGCTTCGACGGCTTCGGCGACGGTTTTGTCGAAGTCGTCGCTGTCCGCGGTTCCCGCTCGTACGACCGCCACCGCGGACTTGCGCATCTTCTCGCCAAAGGCTCGCCGGCCCGCGCGGTCCTCGGTCAGCTCCGTCTCGATCACGGCCAGTCGCTGCGCTTGCTCCGCGCTCAGATTGGCTTTGGCGCGCGCCGCGTCGATGATCACGCTGACAGAGCTGCGGTGGTGCCGCGCCCGCGGGCTTTTCAGCTCCTGCGCGGCCGGTTGCTGTGCCGTGCCCTCTTCTTCCGGGGGGCTCTTGTCCACGGTGCTAGCGCAGGCCGCGGCGCCCACCAGAGTCAGGGTCCCCACGCCTGCAATAAGACGCTGCATACGGGTGCGATTCGCTTGGCTCTTCATGGTATCCAGTCTAGGTCTAAGCGCGCCGAGCGCCAGACCATGCCCCGCAGAATCACACTACTTAACACTCTAGACGGCGAAAACGCCGCAGATCTGGGATGAAACGCGCCCAAAGCATCCGGCTGGTCGCCAGCTTCGACTTGCTCGAGTCCCTGCGCTCGCGCAAGGCCATCGTGCTGCTCGCCATGTACATGCTGGGCGCCATTGGCGCATCGGGGATCTTCATTCGCTTGCTCTCTGCGATCCGAGAGCGTCTGGAAGAGCAAGTCGGCCAAGCCGTCGACATGAAGCAGATGATGGAGAGCCCCGGCATGGCGCGGGTCGTCGGCGCGCTTGCTGGAGATGAAGCCGTCGCGGGCGCCATCGTCACCATCCCGCCCTTGGCGCTGTTCTACGGCTGGCTCGCGATGAATTTCGTGCCGCTCTTGGTGCTGTTCACGTCTGCGGACGCCATCTCCGGGGACGTTAGCAGCGGCGCCGTGCGCTTCTCGCTGTTTCGCACAGACCGCGTGAGCTGGGCAGTGGGCAAGCTGATCGGACAGACCAGCTTGATGGCAGTGGGCGTATTGGTCGGTGCTGTCGCCTGTTTTCTCACCGGCTTGATCTGGCTCGACGGCATGCCCGTTGGCGACACGGCGCTGTGGCTCTTGCGCATCTCGGGCCGCACCATCGTCTACAGCTTTTCGTACTTGGGCATGGTGATGTGTGCGTCCCAGCTCACGCGAACGAATGTGCGCGCAGGTGGGCTGGCGCTGATGTTCATGTTCTTCTGCTCGGTCGCGGGCAGCGTGGTGCAGGCCGAGTTCATTGTGGAACAAGCACCGACGTTCTTCCTGGCCATCTCCAAGCTGTTCCCCGGCGGGCACCACCTGTTCTTGTGGCATCCGGGTCTGTTCGAGAGCAGTACGGCCATGCTCGGCCTCGTCAGCATTGGTCTTGGCTTTTTCGCGCTGGGCTTCTGGCGCTTTTCGACGAGGGACGCATGAGCGACGCCCTCGTCATCCGCGGTTTGACCAAGACCTACGGCCGCACGGTTGCCCTCGACGGCCTCGATCTGCGCGTGCCCAAAGGCGTGATCTGCGGCTTCATCGGTCCCAACGGCGCCGGTAAGACCACCACCTTCGGCATCACCGGCGGCCTGATCCGCGCAGACCATGGCGAGGTCGACATCCTGGGCAAAGGCGCGCTCTCACCGCAAGCGCATCCCGGCTTGCTCACCATGTTGCCCCAAGACTGCGAGCTGTCGCCCCATGTCTCGCTGCGGCAGCTGCTGACCTACTACGCACGCCTGCAGGGGCTCTCCGCGCACAAGGCGGCAAAGGACGTCGACGCGCGCCTCGACGAGGTTGCGCTTACGGATCGCGCCGAAGCGCGCATCAAGACACTGTCGCACGGCATGCGCCGCCGTGTTGCCATCGCCCAGGCCCTGCTCGGATCGCCATCTCTCGTGCTACTCGACGAGCCGACCAGCGGCCTCGACCCGGAGCTGGTCGTGCGCATGCGCGAAGTCTTCGCGTCGCACCGCGGCAAGCGCACTCTGGTCGTCAGCTCCCACAACCTGCTCGAGCTCGAGGCGCTCTGCGACCACGTGATCTTCATCCAGCGCGGCCGCTGCACCCGTGAAGGCAGCATGGCCGAAGTCACCGAGCAGGGCTTGGTGATGCGTTACACCGTAGAAAACGCCGTTGATCTGAGCGCACTGGAGCAGGCACAGCCCGAACTGGAGATCAGCTGGTCTGCGAAGACGCTTGTCGCGCGCGGCTCCGGTAGCTGGACGGCCGCCAACCTGAACGCCACCATCGTGCCCTACCTGCTGCATATGAACGCCGGCCTGCTGGAGATCCGCCGCGGCAAGTCCTTGGAAGACGCCTACATGGCCGGTAAAGCCCAGGACGACGCCGACGCCGAGGCCGAAGCGCGCGAAAGCTACGACGACGAAGACGACGAGCGCGACGATTGAGCGAACCTAACCTTTGAGCTTTCCGCGCAGCGTCTTGCGGTCGATTCCCAAGATCTTCGCAGCCTGGGTCTTGTTTCCCCCGACACTGTCGAGCACCGAACGGATGTGCGCCAGTTCGACCTGGCGCAAGCCACTGGAAGGGGTTTTCGACATGGGCGGGCGTAGCCGCATGTGTTGGGGCAAGTCCACGATGCGCACGTCGCTACCCTCGACCATAACCGTCAGGCGCTGCACCAGGTTCTGCAGCTCGCGCACGTTGCCCGGCCAGTCGTAGGTGCGCAAAGCAGCTAGCACGGCGCGGTTGAACTTCAGCGGTGTCCGGTTCTGATCGGCAGCGAAACGCTCCGCAAAATGGCGAATCAACAGCTCGATGTCATTTCCACGGACACGCAGCGGCGGCACGTGGACCACCACGACGCTGACGCGATAGTACAGGTCCTCGCGAAAGGTGCCCGCATCCACCATGGCGCGGAGGTCCCGGCTCGTCGCTGCCAAGATGCGCACATCGACGCCACGCGGCTTCGTGGCGCCGAGCATGTACACGCGGCGATCTTGCACGACGCGCAGCAGCTTCACCTGCAGCTTCGGCGAGAGCTCGCTGATTTCGTCGAGCAACAGCGTGCCGCCATCGCTGGCTTGGAAGAAGCCCACGTGGTCGGCGCTCGCCCCGGTGAACGCGCCGCGGGCATGGCCAAAGAGCTCGCTCTCGAAGAGCTCCGAAGGCACCGCACCGCAGTTGACCGGGACGAAGGGACCCTCCCGCCGCGCGCTTTGACGGTGAATTGCCGCCGCGACCAGCTCTTTGCCGACGCCGCTTTCTCCGAGAATGAGCGCACCTGCATTGCTCGCTGCGACCTTGCTGATGGTGGAAAACACCGTCCGCATGGCTGGCGACTCGCCCACCATGCCGACTGGCACCCGGGGCCCGGTGCCCCCCGCCTGCGTCACTCCTCGCCCTCCCTGAACCGCACCACGCCCTCACGACTTGCCGCCGTCCGACATCCGCACGGCGCGCCCCGCTCCGATCTTCAGCGTATCACCTCAGCTATTCTGCGCCCGGGGAGTTTTGTACCGGTCAGAACCTGGGCCGGGGCAACAAGTCCGGGGGGATCTCCCGTTGAGATCCGTCAAGTCAATCCAGGTGTCGTCCAGGTGCGCGGGTTTCTCAGACACAACCGGAGCGCATGCTCCCACCGGGGCGCAATTCCCCACCTGCCCTGGGGTCCCTAGCCCGCAGCGCGCTAGCGCTCGACACCACAAACGCCGCTTCAGCGCCAATCCCGCGAGCGTCAGCACTCACTGGCACATCCTGTGCTCTTGATTGACATGCACACAACCGAAGGGGGTGCATCATGGAACCATGGCTGCTCTTTCTGATTGGGGTCGTCGCCACGACAATCCCAGCCATCGGGATCTCGCTACTGCTCGCCTACGCAGATCACAAACGCGACCTAGACCAACACGTCTAGCCTGCCGCACGGTTGATCACAGAAAGCACCCGCTTTTGCGCTAGCGGCCCACGCCAGGATCACTGAGCCATCGATAGCCAGGGGGTGTGCCGCCGGCGCGGAGCAGGTCCGGCGCGGAGCGCGTTTGCCGTAGGCTACCACCGTGAACCTGCCTTCATGGTGCTGGCGGAACACGGGTGTGCGTTCCGTCACACTTCGGCGTAGCGGACCTGGAGTATGCTGCCTGGGCACGCAGCGAATCACGTTGGCACGCGGTTCGCACTTGCAACCGATGACCCGTAGCGCCGAAGGAGAAGACGAACGCACATGCTGAAGCGCCTATCGCGAGCACTGCCCGTGGCCCTTGCCCTGATGGGGTGCTCCGCGCCCTCGGAGATCTTGGACGTCTCCTACGACGACCGCTTCGGGGAGCGCACAACCATGGACATCTACCTGCCTGCCGGCGAGCCGACCCAGAGCCCCGCCATCGTGATGATCCACGGTGGCGCATGGCGCTTTGGTAGCAAGGACGCGTACCGGGACGCCGCCGTGCGCATGGCGCGCTCGGGATGGGTGGCGGTGACGATCAACTACCGTTTGGGCTCCGCCGGTATGTACCCACGAGCGGTTCAGGACTGCGTCTGCGCCATTTCCTTCTTGCGCCGCAACGCCGACGACTACGGCATCGATCCGAATCGCGTTGCGGTGACGGGCTACTCGGCGGGTGGGCATCTGGCTTCCTTAGTTGGATTGGCCGCAGACCTGCCAGAGCACGTGCCGGACTGCGCGTCGGGAGGCACAACCTTGCCAAACGCGATCATCAGCGCCGCGGGCGCTCAAGATCTGCACGGCAAGGACCGCGCATGGGTGCGCGACTTCCTAGGGGGCAGCGAAAACCAGGTGCCGCAGCGTTACAACAAGGCCTCGCCGATCTTCCACGTGGCGCCGAACAAACCGCCGCTACTGATGACGACGGGTGGCGCCGACTGGTTCGCGGATTTCGGCGACCTGAACAAGATGCGGGACGACATGCTGGACAGCGGCAACGACGCGCAGCTGCTACTCATCAACGGCGGCGGTCACTTGATCAATCCCGATGAAAACGTAGGCGCTGTCGACCTTGAAGTCGCAGATATGACGCCCGAAGGCTGGACGGCCATGAGCGACTTTCTTGACCGCACGCTGGGGTGGCCTTGAGACACCTGTGCGCAGTGCTCGTATTCTGCGGCGCCGGCCTGTTCGCTTCGAATGGCCACCCAGCGGAAAAGCCCGAGCCAAAGCTCGAACCGGGGCCGCGCAATGCGCTCTCCGTGCACCCGTTTTCGATTTCGTCCCACGGCTTGGCAGTTCAATACGAGAACTACCTGTTCCCGCGTCACTGGAGCTTGGCGACGGGCCTCGGCTTTCGTTCGTCTAGCCGCGGAGACTATTCGTCCTGGGTCACCTCGGTCGGCTTCGAGCCACGCTATTGGCTATGGGGCACGGATCGCTCGACCACTTTAGGCGCCGACGCCATGGTGGGTCCTTTTGCGTCTGTGCGTCTAGACGTTAGCTGGATGTCCATGACCGACACACGCAACGATCGCTGGGCGGGAGGCAACGTCGGGGTGTCCGCAGTCGCGGGCATCGGGTGGCGGTTTGCAGTCGGGCAGGTGGAACTGTCACCGAGCTTCGGCCTCGGCACCCGTTCGGACTTCGATCCGCGCGGTCGCCTCGCGCCCTGGACGCGCGCGGTAGTGCGTTTCGATTGGACCGTCGGCTACATGTTCTGAAGCTTCGACGCTTATCCGTCAAAACCGGCATTTCAACCGAGCCAGAACCCGGAGCTGGAGCCGCACCTCAGGCCTTGCGGCGACGACGTCGGCTCAGGATAAGTCCTGCGCCCACTGCGAGCCACCACGCAGCGCCGCGTTCCGGCTGCTGACCCGGCGTGCGACAGCCACAACCGCCGTCGTCCCCGGCGCTCGCGCTGCCACCGCCCGCGGCGGCACTTCCACCCCCTGCAGCAGCAGCGCCACCTGCGGCTGCGTTGCCAGCTGTACCGGCGCTTCCGCCGTTGGCACCCACGCCGCCGCTCGCGCTAGCTCCGGCGCCGGCGCTTCCGGCGCTGGCTGCTGCGCCCGCGCTGCCCGCGGCTCCTGCACTGCCCGCAGCTCCCGCTTGTCCGCCGACGCCGCCAGCGCCGCCCGTGCCACCTTCAGCGACGTCCGTTACCGCCACGAATATGCTCTGAGTATCACACGCATTCAGCGGGTCGCAGACCTGCACCGTGAGCTCGTAGATGTTATCGCCATTGCTATCTGCCGGCGCTTCGAAATCCGGCGGCGCGTTAAAGACGAGCACGCCGGTAGACGGGTTGATGCTGAACAACGCCGCGTCCAAGCCGCCGGAGATGGAGTACACCAGGGTTTGGCCAGTGTTCGGATCCGTCGCCGTCACCGTCGTGACGGCCGTCGTGTTCTCGGGAACGCTAATGTACGCCTTGTCTTCGGCGCCGTTGCTGGTGATCTCAGGGGGAAGGTTGCTCGAGCCCGTTTGGTTCGGCAGGTTGAAGCCAAGGGTGCAGCCACCGGCCGCAAGCGTGGATAGAGCCGGCGTGTCCACATTTGGCGTATCCACAACGAGGAACGCAGTCTTGGCATTGCCGGTGTAGTAGATCTTGTTGTCGATCCCGAGCTTGGCGCCGCCCCAGCCCGTCTCGCTGTTCAGTGAGATGATGTTCTTGTCTGAGAGGCGCACGCGCTTGGGTGTCCCACTCCAACCTTCGCTACCGTCGGTGTAGTACAGGCGCGTAGAGTCCGGAGACCAGGCGACGGAGTAGCCGACGGCTCCGGCAACCTGCGTCTGCACATTGCTCACCGCGCCCGTGGCCTGATTGAAGTCTGCGGTTGCAATCAAACCTTGCACGCCACTCGTGCCTGAAATCCCAATCGCCAGACGCGTGACTTTGGGGGAGTGCACGATGCTGCCGCGCGCGGCCGTGCCCGTCAGCCCAGTGCTCGAAAGCACCGGCGTCGCAGAAACTCCCGTCGCTGTGACTTGATAGGCGCGGACCGTTGCGCGGGTGTCCAGGGTCAGCACCCAGAAGTCGGAACCGTTGGCGTGGGGAAAGAAGCCCAGTGCCTCGCCGCTGTTCCATGTGCCCAGGCTGGTCGATGCGGAAATCGTCCCCGCGCCGCCACCCGCCAGGTCGACCAGGTGGTACGCGATAGTGCCATTGGCGGCGATCACGGCGTTGTTCGTGAACACGTAGAACTGATCCGCAGTGCCGCCCGGCTTCGGCACCATCAGCGCCGGCTCTGTGGTGGTGGCGTTGGCCGCCAGCGTCCCGGAGATCAACGCGTGCGTGGCGCCGTTGTAGAGGTTCAGCCCGTCCGTGTACAGCTTGAGCGCGCCGGCCGGAGTGGTCCACACCGCGCCGCCTTCGAAGCCGGAGCGCGCGCCGACCACTCCTTTGCAGGTCACCGTCGGCGGCGCCGTTGCGAAGTCGAGCAGTAGCTGGTTGTTAGCGTTGCCCGCATACCAAACCTGCTCATGCAATTGAGCGGATGCCGACGCTCCAACCGAGAGCAGTGCCGCCGTACTCAATACCCCAATCCAACGAAAACGCATCTTCCTACCCTAACAGCTTCCGCTCGGCGATGCAGGAGACGGCGCAGCTGGGCCAAACCCAGCTTACTAGTACTTGTCGGTCACTTGGGGGTCCGTGACACGCGCCTTCGGCGAGCATGAGCTTCACGACGAACGTCGGCGGAGCCCGATCAGACCCAGCGCCAACGCCGACAGCCCCAAGGGCAGGGATCCGCCACGCCCAGGCACACTGCAGCCGCATCCACCGCCCGCAGGTTCGGTTTGGTCGAGGGCGCTGCCGCCGGTCCCGTTGCCCGCGTTGCCCCCGTTGCCCGCGTTGCCGGACCCGCCGATGCCGCTTGCTGCACCCGCACCCGCAGTGCCGCCGGCTCCCGGCGGTGGCCAGCCCTGCGACTGGTTCCACGCGGCGAGCAGCGAATCGATCTTGGCGCTATTGTCGACCAACACGATCTTACCGGCACCCGGCATGTACTCCTCGATGCTCTCGACCCATGGCATCTGGCTGTCCCACGGGGGCCACTGGCCGCCGTCCAAGGCAACCTGACGGCTGTCCGGCAAGATCATGCCGGAAGATCCGTTGCAGGTAGTGAGACGAGTTGCGACCTGAAAGGCTTGCACCGGGGGCAAGCCGGGGCGCGGGTGAAACATGGGATCTTCCGTCATCTCTAGGGGCGAGATGGTGGTGAACATGCGCGTCAAATACGGCCACTTCTGCAGCAGTCCTTGGGCGTGTTTGCCAGGGTCTTCGATGCGCGACTTGAAGTCGGCGGCGAACTTCGTGGCGTCCCACGCGCTCTGGTCGATCAGCCCGACGTTGCAAGATAGACACGAATAGAACTTCGCCGCAGACATGCTGGCGGGCACCGGCAAGTACTCGTCGAGCAAAGGCTGCAGCAACGGGTGGTTGAAGACGCAGATATTTTCGTTGAAGCACTGCGCCAAGTTCTGATTGGTCAGTTCGTCGATGACTTTTTCCGGAGCCAAACCCGTGAACGCCGCAGAGTTCCAACTCGAGCTGTACACCGTAGAAGGCGGCACCACGGCGCTCGACCCGGCGTACTCAGTGACGAACGCTCGGCCGTTGGCCACAGCGCTGTCGGCGCCTCGGCTGACGCTTTGCATGTAGTTCGACGCGAAGCTGTTCCAGTCGATGCGCACGGGATTGAGGGTGATGTGTTTGTAGTTGGTGGGCACGACGCGGTCGTCACCGAGGAAAAATGTGCGCACTCCCATGTCTTCGGTAGCAGCAACAGCCGTCAGCTTGAGGGGAACGCAGGGCTCGGTACCCGCATACTTGAAGACCAGTGGGTGGATCTCGTCGACGCTCGCGCCCGCGGTCATCTTGATGGCCACAAAGACGTAGTTCTGGTTGACGTAGTCTTTGAGGATGTCTGTCGCGGACGGAATGCTCTGGTAGTTGTTAGTGCTCAGCCAATCACTAACTTCTTGCGCGGTGCCGCCTTGCAGCACCGTGACCACGAATGCACCCACCGTTTCCTTGAAAACCACGGTCGGTCCGCCGCCGGCGCCTGCTGCGCCGCTGGCACCGCCGAACCCACCGGTGGCAGAACCACCGGATCCACCGTTGCCACATAGCGACTGAGTGTTGAAGGAGTAGGTCGGCGCAGTGCCCTGCAGCATGCGCTGGAACAGAAGCTGAGAGCCGACCGACACTGTCGGCACCTTGGGCATGGGCACCACCCAGGCAAAGCGCTCCGCAACCCCCTGATACTGGATCTGTACATGCGCTTCGACGTTCTGGCCGTCCATCACGAACAAGATGTTCTCCCCAGATTGGTCCACCGGCATGGCGGTAGGACCCGTGTCGCAGAAGGTGCCTCCGCAGGCACTGGCCGATTCAGTCATCGCGCCCAGTAGCAGCACGGACGCACTCGCGATGGCTAAACTGTGCAGCGTTTTCATGTCGTTTCACTCCCCACACCCGGCTCCAGTCCGAGCAACTTGAACGAATAAGGTTGGCCGACGTCAGAACGGAGCGCCGCCGGCGCCCGCAAAGGCACCGAAACCACCGCCGCCGGCGGACCCCGCGAAGCCTCCGGAACCACCGCCCACGCCACCGGTGCCGAAGCCGCAATCTTCCTCACACCAACCCCATTCCTCGGGCGTGCAAATGAAGTCACCACAATAAGACGGAGGCGGTGGCGGCGGATAGCCGCAGTCTTGCGGGCAGTTGTAGACTTCCCCGGGACCGCAGATCTTGTCGCCACAGTAACCGCCCCAGCCGCAGTCTTGCGGGCAGTTGTACTGGTTTTCACCAGGGCCACATACGTAGTCGCCGCAGTAACCGCCCCAGCCGCAGTCTTGCGGGCAGTTGTACTGGTTTTCACCAGGGCCACATACGTAGTCGCCGCAGTAACCGCCCCAGCCGCAGTCTTGCGGGCAGTTGTATTGGTTTTCACCCAAGCCACAAACGTAGTCGCCGCAGTACCCGTTTTGGTAGCAGTCCTGCGGGCAGTTCTTCTGATTCTCTCCCGGGCCACATACGTAGTCACCGCAGTAACCGCCCCAACCGCAATCTTGCGGACAGTTGTATTGGTTCTCCCCAGGGCCGCATTGGTAGTCGCCGCAATAGCCGACATAGCCGCAGTCTTGCGGGCAATTGTACGGCGTCTCGCTATTCGGATCGCAGTAGGTGTCGCCGCAGTACCCGCCGTAACCGCAGTCGATGGGGCAGTTCTTTTCGTTCTCACCCGCGCCGCAGATGTAGTCGCCGCAGTAGCCGGCTTTGTAGCAGTCCGTGGGACAGTTCTTTTCGGTTTCTCCCGGACCACAGATCTTGTCGCCGCAATAGCCAGGCTTGCCGCAGTCGATCGGGCAGTTGTTCGCCGTCTCTCCCGGGCCGCAGATCTTGTCACCGCAGTACCCCGGCTTGCCGCAGTCCTGTGGACAGTTGTATTGGTTCTCCGTCGCCTTGTTGCAGTAGCCATCGCCGCAGTAGGTCTGAGTGGCGCAATCGTACGGGCAGTTCTTCTCGTTTTCGCCGGGCCCACAGACCTTGTCGCCGCAGTAGCCCGACGTCCCGCAATCCATGGGACAGTTCTTCTCGTTTTCGCCGGGTCCGCAGATCTTGTCGCCGCAGTAACCAGGATTGCCGCAATCAATGGGGCAGTTCTTTTCGTTCTCACCCGGTTCGCACAGGCCGTTGCCGCAGTAAAAAGGCGGACCGCAGTCTTGCGGACAGATGTACGGATCTTCGCCAGGTCCACACTGGCCATCGCCGCAGTATCCCGGCTGCCCGCAGTCTGACGGGCAGGAGTTTGCGTTCTCGCCTTCGCCGCACAACCCGTCGCCGCAGAAGCCGCAGTCGGACTGGCACGACCAGGGATCTTCGTCCGGTCCACAGTAGCCATCGCCGCAGTAGCCCTTGCCGCAATCCTGCGGGCACGACTCCATGCTTTCACCTGGATCGCACACGGCGTTGCCACAGCTGCCACCGCAGTCCTTGGGACACGTGGTCTCTTCGCCGGGATCGCATACCGCGTTGCCGCAGTCGTTGCGGCAGTCCGCGGGACAGCTCACGGGGTCTTCGCTGGCATCGCAAACTCCATCGCCGCAGGCCACTCCGCCGTCCGCCCCGCTAGAACCGCCGTAGCCCTCACCGGGATCGATCCGACTGCCGCAGCCGCTCGAGGCCGTCAGCAGACCCATCCCGCCCAAAAACACCGCCGCCCGAAGCCAGTTCTTGATCATCGCCCCCAGCAGGGTAGCAAGGCGCGGGCCACACCTTCTAATTCGTGGATCCCTGGGATGCCCAGAGATCCTATGCAAATTGCGGGCTGTGCCACGCCAACTCTTGGCACACAGCGGCAATTGTGTCGCTTTCGGTACGGCGCGACGGGTCCCAGGGCTCCACCGCACCTCGCGCACTCGCAGGACACAAATACGCAACACGTTTTCAGTATTCGGTGCGTTCCGTGCGCGCCCAAACGCAGCACGACAGGTGCGTGAATGTGCGCGGATGGGCCTGCATCCCATACGACCACTAGCGAATACTCAGGCAATAAAGTTCAGGCGGATTTCGCGGAGAACGGCCGAAACACCCTCGGTTCAGCGCGCAATCGTCGGGACAGGTTTGAACACGCGGCGTCCCTCGCCGCGGATACGGGCGCGGAGATCCTCGGCGCCGAAGGGGACAGTTCCATCATGAAACTCATGTTGATCGCCGTGTTGGCGTTGGGTGCGGCTAGCTGCGCGACACCCGTCAATGATTTGGGAAACGGCGTTGGCGGTAGTAGCGGTGCCGGCGCGAGCTCCGGCTGTTCACAATTTCCGGACTGTAGCTCCTGCGGCAGTTGCGTCGCCGGCTGCATGTGCTCCGGCTCAACCTACGGAGAATGCGCAAACGTTTGCGGGATCAGTTCAAGCGGCGGCTCAAGCGGCAACGGTGGCAACGCGGGCTCCGGCGGCTTCGGCAACAGCAGCGGCTTTGGCGGCTTCGGCAACAGCAGCGGCCGCGGCGGTTTCGGCTCGGGCGGTTTTGGTTCAGCGAGTGCCGGCGGCAGCGGCGGATCCGGTACGGGAGGCTTTGGTTCGACCAGCGCAGGCGGCTCCGGCGGCTTCGGAGGCGGCACGACCTGCTCGGTCACCGTGGGCGATCCGATCTGCGACGCTTGTGTACACGCGCAGTGCTGCACGGAGGCGGAGGCCTGCGTGAACAACCCGGACTGCACAGGACTGATGGCGTGCTTGGGGCTATCCACAGCGTGCCAAAGCGCGACCACCATGACACAACTACTCGCCTGTGCGGACACAGCATGTCCCGCGCAGATCGCAGGCAAAGCTTCCTTCAGCGCCTATGTGACCTGCATGTCGACCCAGTGCGCAGGCTCTTGTGGGATCTAAGGCTTGGGGCGGTTTGCCGAGTCGCGGCCCTTGACTGACGGCCTGGAATACAGCGTTTCGTATCTGCGATTTCCGGATTCACCTCGGTTGGTTTTGGGTCGCGCCCCTGGCCGGCGCTGGGCCCCTAATCTCTCCCTAGGCCCCCCAGCCCGTCGGCTGCCCCTTGACGAAGCCCGATTTCTTGGTTATTTGGTTGGTTAACCAACTTAGAAACCATGGCCCGACCCAGCAATACCGAGGAGCGACGCGCCCAAATCACGGGTGGATTGGCAAAAGTGATGGCCAAGCGTGGTTTCGACGGTGCGTCGGTCGCCGCGGTCGCCAAGGCGGCACGTCTGAGCCCCGGGTTGGTGCACTACCACTTCAAGAACAAGCAGCAGATCTTGCTGGCGCTGCTGAACGATCTTGTGGCGCAGCACGCAGCGGGTCTCGATGCACGCTTGCAGGTCGCACAAGGTGACCCCATCGACGAACTGGTCGCTTTCATCGACTTTCACCTGGGCGTCGGCGCGGACGCCGATCCCCAAGCGCTAGCGTGCTGGATCCTGCTCAGTGGCGAGGCCCTGCGCAATCAGGCCGTGCGCGTCGAGTTCGAGCAGGCACTACAATCCATCATCGCACGGTTGCGGGAGATCCTGCGGCGCGGCGCGGCCTCCGGCACATTCACTACGTCCTCCGTCGATGCGGCCGCCAGTGCCCTCGTTGCGACAATTCAAGGCTACTTCGTGCTCGCTGCAACTGCGCGCTCGGCGATCCCGAGCGGTTCCGCCGCGGCATGCGCCAAACAGATGGCAGAGGGGTTACTGCGTCCGGAACGCTCGCTGCACGCAACGGAGCCCGTATCATGAGCTTGCCACTCACGATGGAGCTCGCGTCGTGAACTCGCCGCTCGGCAGCGCCGCGGCGAAGCTGGGTCTGCTCGGCGCACTGTACTTCTCCCAAGGCTTGCCCTTCGGTTTCTTCACCCAAGCGCTGCCCGTCATGCTGCGTCAGCAAGGTCTTTCCTTGGGTACCATCGGTCTCACTTCGCTGTTAGCGATCCCCTGGGCGCTGAAGTTCCTGTGGGCGCCGCTGGTGGATCGCTTCGGCAGCGCACGCTTCGGCATGCGCAAGAGTTGGATCGTGCCGCTGCAGTGCGCGTCGGCGCTCATCCTGCTGATTCTCGGAATTTCTGCGGAAAATACGCCACTGCGTGTGCTGCTCCTGGCCGTCTTCTCGCTCAATCTGGTAGCCGCGACTCAAGACATTGCGACGGACGGTTTGGCCGTCGACATGCTGCGCCCGCACGAGCGCGGCTTCGCAAACGGTCTTCAGGTCGCGGGCTACCGCGTCGGCATGATCGTCGGCGGAGGCGCGTTGCTTATCCTGCATGATCGCCTAGGATCCAGAGGCACCTTCTGCATCATGGCAGCGTTGACTCTCCTAGCCACGCTACCCATCTTGTTTGCCCGAGAACAAACCCGCGCGGCGCCGCCCGCCCCCGCCGCTGGCGGTCCCGTGCACTTTCTACGACGCCCCGGCGCTGCGCGGCTGCTTGCCTTGATTGTGGCGTACAAGGCTGGGGATGCTTTCGCCGGAGGCATGTTGCGCCCGTTCTTGGTCGATGCAGGGCTGAGCCTCGAAGACATCGGCTGGCTGCTCGGCACAGTTGGTTTCTTGGCGGGACTGCTCGGGGCACTCTGCGGGGGCGCTTTGATCAACCGTCTAGGGCGCAAGCCGTCTCTGATCGCCTTTGGTCTGCTGCAGGCGCTCACCGTCGCCAGTTACGCGTATCTGGCTTTGGGCACTCCGGGCCGCCCCGCGCTCTACACACTATGCGCCGCAGAGCACTTTGCCGGCGGCATGGCAACCGCCGCATTGTTCACCTGCATGATGGACTGGTCGTCGGAAGATGCGAGCGCAACTGACTACACGGTGCAGGCCAGCGCCGTCGTGATCGCGACCGGAGCCGCCGCAGCGCTGGCCGGATTCAGTGCGCAAGCCCTGGGATATCCGGTCCACTTCAGCCTCGGGGGGGTGCTCGCCCTGGGCGCGTTGTGGCTCGTGCACCGCTATTTTCCGACCGCGGGCGGCGTAGCGAAGCTTCGCGATTCCCGCGGCAAGGCGGCCCTGTGCGCGTAGCAGTCTACGCCGGGAGCTTCGATCCCGTCACGCGAGGCCACCTGTCCGTGATCGCGCGGGGCGCGGCGCTCTTCGACCGTTTGATCGTGCTCGTCGCCGTCAACCCCGACAAGCACACTTTGTTTTCGTTGCGCGAACGCGTGCAGCTATGTGCAGCAGTCACGTCGCCCTGGCCCAACGTGGGCAGCGAAGGCACCGAGGGCTACGTCGTCGACTTCGCGCGCGCGTCCGGAGCGGGCTACCTGGTGCGCGGGGTACGCAGCTGCACCGACGTCGAGGGCGAAATCGCCCTCGCGCAACTCAACCGCGACCTGGCGCCCGAGCTCGAAACGGTGTTCGTGCCTGCCCACCGCGAGCTGTCCGAGGTGAGCTCTAGCCGGCTCAAGGAACTCGCGACCCAGGGCGCCGACATCAGTGCATACTGCTCGCCGGAGGTTGCGGAAGCGTTGCAGCGACGGGTAGCGCGCGCAGACGGCGAGTCACAATCGGAGCGTGAACATGTCTAGTTTCGAAGTCCTGGTGCTGGGTGTCGGGGATTCCTTTTCCGAGCGGCACCATTCGACCTCGGTGCTGATGTGCTGCGACGGCTTTTGGATCGGCATCGACTGTCCTGATATGTACCGCGGCGCATTGCGGAGCGCTGCCGAGCGCTCAGGTCGCGCTCTGACGCTGTCAGAGATCGACCACGTCTTGATCACCCACGTGCATGGTGACCACATGAACGGGCTGGAGGGCGCGGCATACTTCAAGCATTTCGCGGAAAAGAAGCGCCTTGGGCTGATCACCTCGGCAGAGCTGCGTGCGACTATTTGGGACGAGCGCCTTGCCGCTAGCATGGGCACGCTCTGGACCGGCAGTGAGTTCCGGCGTGTCGGCTTCGACGACTACTTCGAACACACCGCCCTCAGCTGGCACGAAGCCATCCAAGTGGGCCCATTTCGAATCCGAGCCCGGCGCACGGTGCACCACGTGCCCACCAGCGCACTGTTCATCGAGGCGGGCGGTCGCAGCCTCGGCTACTCCAGCGACACCGCCTACGATCCTGAACTGATCGCGTTCCTGCAGCCCGCGGACTTGATCATCCACGAGACCAACTTCGGGCCAGCGCACACGCCCTACGCCGACCTTGCGGCGCTTCCAGAGGAGCTACGCGCCAAGATGCGGCTGATCCACTATCCCGACAGCTTCGACATCGAAGCCAGCAACATCACCGTGCTTCGCGAGGGCGACGTACTGGTGCCCTAGTCGCCTTCTGCCATTTCAGCGATCTCGTAGAACGCGTTCTGATCGCCGTACTCGCGGTCGAGTGTCGCCGCCTGGTTTTCAAGAAACTCTTCCAAGGTGCCGAGGGGCTCGACAGTGCGGTCCGCAAACTGCACGCCCACCAGGCTTGTCTGCTTGTCGCCAGCTTCCCAGACGGCAAACAGCATGGTGCTCTCGGCGTTCGACCCGACACAGAGCAGGCGGTCGTCGGTGAAGAACTTGTCGATCTTTCCCTTCGCCACTTCCACTTTCGCGTCTTCGTCGAATTCGCCGTAGTCCCGGTGAAAGAACCAAGCGACATCATCGTCTTCGCCATGGAGTTCGAGATCGTCACCGTTGAAATGCGCCATCGCCCCCGCCAGCGCTTTGAGGTCTTTGGGCATGTCACTACGAACGCGGGCCAGCATGGCCGGCTCGCCCTCATCCGCCCCCTCGCGCTCGATATAGGCCACCAACGCGCCCAGATATTTTTCCATGCCCCCCTGTAGCTGATCTAGCGAACGAACGCGATGCTGCCTCGGAGTCGGACTTGGAGTTGGACTTGACCGAAGGCCAGCGCCGGTCAGTAGGGTTTCTGGTTGTTGAAGTTTCCCGGGGGATCGTAGCTGCAGACCCAGAGTTCCCAGGACCCACCGCCGAAGGGCGAGTTCTGCGTGCAGGTCTTCTTGGCACAGCCAAGGCGCGCACTCTTGGCCCAGACGACCTGGGTGTAGTGGCCGCAGACTTTGCTGCACGAGTTGCTCGCGTAGTCATAGTCCGCGACTTCCGAAACCCAAGAGCTGACCACCTGGCCCGGCGTGGAAGCGTTCGTGCTGGCGTACAGGTTCTCGCCGTATTGGTTGTTCGAGTGGGCCCAGACGCATTTGTCAGCGACCCCCTGGGCAACTTGGGCGAGGGCGCCGGACCAGGCCAGCGGCGGGATGGCAGCTGCCGCGGCGGGGTTGACGCCCGCACGCGCTGCATTGTGCGCCGCGGTCATGCCGCTCATGGCGGCGGGCTCCGTGTCTCCACCATTGCCACCACCAGCGTTGCCCCCGCTTCCGCCGCCATCGTCGTCGGAGCTGCAACCCGCCAGACCCGAACATGCCAACGTGATCGCGAAGCAACAGACGCGCAGAATTCTCATACAGGCCAGGATACCACGGCCGCGACGGCCATCCGCTGCGGCGCGGGCAGTGCGGCGGGGCGACCAAGCCCTGGGGCTGGTGCTGCGTTGGGCGGAAGATCTGCGCTTTTTCGTGACGCCGCTGGCGTTCTGTTTCAGGCTTTGCCCCGATGATTCTTTCTCGTTTGCTCGCGGCGCCACTCTCATTGGCTGCGCTACTCGCATTGGGGTGCTCTGGCACCGGTGGTGCTGGCGGGACTCCCTTGGACGGCGGCGGCAACGCAGGCTTTGACGCCGGGACCGGCGCAACGGGCGCCACCGGCGCGACGGGCGGCGGCGGCACCGGCGGGGGCGGCGTGGTGGAAGCGGGCACGGGCGGCTCCACACCCGCCGGGCCGGCGGAGGTCTTCGGCCATGGGCCGGATGATCTGTACCGCTTAGACCCAGACACCAAGGCAGTCACGACAATCGGCCCCTTTCAGGGGTGCTCGACCGTCTGGGACATCGCCCTCGACAAAGACTCGAATATGTTCGCGACGACGGAGTTGGCGCTCTACCGCGTCGATACGAAGACGGCGAACTGCCAGCTGGTGGCGTCCGGCGGCCCCTACCCCAACTCGCTATCCTTCGTGCCTGTGGGCACCCTGGACCCGACCCAGGAGACCCTGGTTGGCTACGAGGACACCGACTACGTGCGTGTCGACACCACGACGGGGTCGATTCAAGTCGTGAAGTCCGGCGCTCTGATCGGCGGCATGATCTCGAGCGGCGACGTGGTCTCCGTGATTGGCGGCGGCACGTACCTGACGGTCAAGGGCGGGCAGTGCAGCAATTTTGACTGCATCGTGGAAATCGATCCGAAAACAGGCACCGTGCTCAAGAATTTGGGCAGCGTGCTGCACAAGTCCGTGTTCGGACTTGGCTTTTGGGCAGGCAAGGCCTACGGATTCACGAGCTTCGGCGAGTTGTTCGAAATCAGCTTCGTGGGCAGCTCGGCATCGACCACTCCCATCAACATCCCCAACGCGCCCACAGATCTCAAGTTCTGGGGCGCCGGCAGTACGACGAGCGCGCCGCCGGTCCCGCGCTAGCGCGCCGCTCACCCGCCGCCGCCTTTGGCGGCACGCGGATCCTCCGTTTACGCCTGGCGGACGCCTCTGCTAGGTTTTGCGTCCAATGCGTTTCGGGCCGTTGTTTCTGTGCTGCGTGAGCCTTGGCTGCGTGGGCTGCGAAGACAAGAAGAAGCCTGTGCCCGTCGAAGCACCGGCAACGACCAGCGCGAAACCCGAAACACCCGAGAGCACAGCGGAGCAGCCCACGGTGGAAGCGTTGCCGCCGGGTGTGACGGCGTATCCAGACGCGGACGCACCGCCCGCGGAGCGTGAACCGCGCACAGGCCTGTGCACGTTCTACGAAACGGGTTACGATGGACAGGATTCCCGCAGCACCGAGAAGCTCATTATCAAGGTCAAGGAAGACCGCATCGTCGGCGCCAAATATTCCTACCGAGGCTCCTATGCTTTGGACGGTGAACGGGAAGACTTGAGCATGCCGTTGATTGAGAAGCAGTGGCTGTCCGTCGAGATGAAGATGACGTCCGGCACGAAGACCTTCGAGTTCAAGATCAAAGACGACGTGATGGACGTGAAGGGCACAGCTGCCAAAGACGGTCAGGGCGACTGCGCGTGGGAGGATCTGGACCGAAAAGACAAGCGCCGCATGCGCCGCAAATAGGTGCGCGTCCAAGCCCGAACCACAGCCTTCGGAGCTTGGACGCACTCGCGCCGGAGCACCCGCGCATTCGTTGCGGCACTTGCGCTGAGGCAGAGCAGGAGAGCTTCCTGGCTGGCTCTTGTTCAGGCTCGGCGAGGTGGCGCGAGCGCTGGGATGGACGCAATCGATGCAGTCGATTTGCTCGATGCGGTGGGCGACTTAGCTTCGCGGCTCCGCGGTCGTGTCCACCACGGTCTCTTTGGACTCCGGGACCTCGATGCGCGAGACACGCTCCGCAAGAGCGCCGAGTGCCGTCGCAGTGAGGTCCAGCGTACGGGCACTGGTTTCCACAGATGCGCGGGCAACATTGAGGCCGTAGCGCGCCCAGGCGCTGCCCACGCGAGTCAGCGCGATGGCAAATTGTTCATATTCGTTGCGATCAGGGGTTTCGGCTTGTGTGTTCATGGCATTCTCCATTTTCTTGGGTCGCACTCAGCGACCAGGCATACAGGGGGCACAGACGAATCGCGGTGTGCCGGGGACTGCTGTGACAACGAGGCCCGCGTCGTCCCCCTTCTTGATGTCGGCGCCGCACTCGGCGCATTCGCTCGGCTTCGCCATCACCACGGGCTGGTAGGCAATGGCCTCAACCGTGGGCGCCGGCTTCACCTTCGTGCGCAGGCGATCGCGTTCGTCATGTACGGTGCGGGCCGCGCGTGAAAGGCGGTCTTCGACCTTCTCCGAGGCGCGGTCAGCGATCGTCACCGCGTCTTCCAAGATGGTGCGCACCAGGTTCGATACGGGCACGCGCAGGGCGCGGGCAGCGCTTTTGAGCTCGGCTTCCAGCACCGCGGGGATGCGGGTGTGCAGAACGCGTTCCTTCTTGGGAGCGTCGTCGGCGTCCTTCTGAGCGTCATCCGTCTCGGAAGGGTCGGGCGCGGGCTCGGAGGCGGGATCGTCTTTGGTCTGTGTCACGACGTGATACATGTGTCACGTCGTGATACATGTCAAACATCCAAGCGTATTCTTCAAATTATACGATGTTTTCGCACCACACGCATTAGTCGTGTGACTAGACCTTACTCGACGCCGTCCCCGTTCTTGGCCCGAGCCCCGCCACACTCGTTACGATTTCAAATGAGGAAACCACCATGAACGCCATGCTCGAAACGCCGCAAGTCCGCGATATTCGTCGTACCGCCCGGATCCAATGCCAAGTCGTGCGCCTACGGGACTTCAGTCTCGTGGCGGACCGCATTCTGGACATCTCGGAACACGGAATGCTCGTCGGCCCGGCGGATCCCGTGTTGACCGGCGAGGAGGTCATGATCTCGTTTCAGGCGCCGGGTCTGTTGGACTACATCGACATGGAAGCCGTCGTCGCTCGCATCGTGCACGGCCGGCGACCGGGCGAAACCCGGCGCGAGCTTGGCCTCGAGATCAGCTACGCGGATCGCTTCACTCGGCGCCTGCTCTCGGCATTCTCCCGGCGCATGCCGCCCGTGCCACCGCGATTCCGACCGGGAATGTGGCGCGGCAAGCGACGCGGCCCCGCGTTTTCTGCGCTGGCGCCCCTGCTAGTTGCGTAGCGCGCCGCGAACCGCGCGATGCCCCTGTGGATAGCTTGGGGCTAGCCTGGGCGCATGCTGCCGGCCGGAAACGTGCATAACCGGCCCGCCCAAGAGGGACGCGGATCAGTTATCCACATGCGGTCAAAGCGAGCGCGGGGCTCCGCTCAGAACCCGCACTCGACCTTGCACTTCGACTGCAAACACTGCGCGATGGCCGTGAAGAGCTGCGCGCCCGTGGGGTTGGTGGAAAGGCAGTTCTGAAGGCAAGTCTGGTCCTGGCCGCAGCCCTGGGCACAGGTGATCAAGGCGTTGCACTCCGTGCTTGCGCTGCACGCTGCGTTTTCTGCAGAGCACTGCGCGGTACCGCAGGTCTGGCAATCTGCGCCGATAGAGCCTCCGGTGCCAGTCCCCGCGCCGGTGCCGCCTGTCGCAGCCGTACCACCCGCACCGCCGCTGGCACCCACGCCGCCCGTCGCGGCTCCGCCTTGACCGCCCGCGGCGCCGAACGCGCCAAAGCCGCCAGTATTGCCGCCGGCCGTACCACCGGTGCCACTGCCTTTGTCGTCGTCGCTTCCGCAAGACAAGACCAACAAGGATGCAGCAATGATTACGGGTACAGAACGCATGGTGGACTCCTCTCGATACGAGCGACGGGAAGCTAGCAGCGCCTCAGGCTCTGTTCAACCGCGAGTTTTGACTCAGTGCGCCACGCCGGCGGGGATCTCTGCGCTGATCAGCCGCGGATCCAGGCGCACGAGAGGCTCAAGGCCGTCGCTGCCCGAATAGTTGAAAGACAAGCTCAACGTGCCGGCGGGCAGCACACCGGCACGCAGCAGATTGCCCGACTGCACACCGATGGCGTCGTCAACTTCCTTACGCGTGACTCTGCGCTTCGCATCTGCGCGCGCTGCGCAGCCGGCGCCTTTGCAGGTCTCCGCGAGCTGAAGTGCGGCCAACTCTCGCTTCCACATGGTGTGAAACAACCGCACGCTGGCTGGGGCCCCGCTCAGCTCGGGTAGTTCGAGCATTTCATCAAGGCGCTCCGCATATTCCTTGCGCTCTGCGCCAGTGCTCGCGCGCCCGCGCAGCGCCAGCAGGTAGGTCTTACACACAAGCAGTAGATCAGCCTCGGTCGAGCCCGGTGGCTGAGGTGGTGTGCTCAATAACACTTGAGACAACATCTCCGCAGCGTCGGCTCCTTTGCCCAAACGCGACAGCGCGCCCGCGCGATCGAGGGCGGCACGGAGGCGGAGCTCGTTGGGCACCCCGGGTTCGATCAGATTGCGGGTGACGCGTTCTAACACCTGCTGATCACTGGACTGGCCTGAAAGTGCTGCCGAGGCCTCGGCGACCAAGAGCACCAAGCGGGCCCGCTCCAACGCCTGCACGTCGGCTTCCGGCATCAAACCAGCGACGTTGTTGATGGCATCCTTCGCGAGATCGGGTTGTTTGCGCCCAACGGCGTACCAGACCCGAAGCACTTCCCGTGCGAGGCGATTGCGGCGGTCGATTTCGTCGGGCAGCTTGTCCACCAACGCAAGCACATCGCGCTCTTGAGCCAAGGACGCCGCCACCGCAAGCAATGCAGCCTGCGCCAGGCGTTCTTTGGGTTGCTCTTGGATCAGCGTCTCCGCGCGTTCGATCAGCTGCCGCTGCAGCTTGGAGTCTAGGGCCGTCCGCGCCCCGGGTTTCTTGTTCACCGACGCTTCGAACGCGCTGGAAAGCACGTCTACGAACAGCACTACGCCGCGAAAACGTGGTGACACTTTGGCCGCTTCTTTGCTGCCCGCGGATAGCACAGCAAGACGCTCACGAAAGCCTTGGGCCAATTCGGTCGGTTCCCCCGGCTCTTGAGAGATGGTCGCAAACGTCCACGGGATCACGTGGGCGAGCCCCAGATACGTTTCCACGCCAACTTCGCTGCGCCCGCCGCCGCTCTTCCACGCGCTCTCAAGCAACGCGATTGCCTTCTTGGGGCGCGCGTCCTGGCTCCACGCCGCCGCGCACATCAGCTCATTGCCGATCCCCTCAGGGATCCCGGGACACACGCTGGCTTCAACTTCGGCGGTGGCCAACGCCGCAGCGAGATCTAGATCCTTCTCGGCAGCCGCGCGCTGGGGCGCGATCAGCTTCTTGGCTTCGGCGTGTCTGCCGAGAAATGAAAGGGCGCGCGCGGCTTTGGCCAGCTCGTCGGGAGCCGGCGGCGTCTTCTTCACGCTGCGCGCCAACTGGGCGTATTCGATGCTACGCCGGACAGCTGCCGCTCGCTCTTCGATCTCGCCGCCGGTGCCCGCCCGCGCCAACGCGGCTTCGGCGCCGTCGATGTCGAGTTCCCACGCGGCAGCGGAGGCCAGGTACAGGAAATGGTCCGGCTTGGGATCCACCTCGGTAAGTAATGCCCGTGCGAGCCGGCGCAGGTCGTTGCGCCCAAGCGTGCGCGCTGTCTGATCGATCGCCAAGATGAGGGCGCGGTCCACCGCTGCGGCGCCGCCGAGGTCCACCGCGCGCGCGCGCAAGAACTGACGCGCGGCGCGGCGGCTCACTTCCGACACGGACGCGATCATGTCCGGCTCCGGACGGCGCGACGGTCGCAGTGCCAGCACTTCGTCGGCCCCTGCCCGAGAGGAGCCAAGGGCTGCCAATGCCGCAGGGGAGCTGCCCCCCGCAAGCAAGTGGAGCAGCGGGCGAGCTTGCGCTCCCGCTTCTCCCGCGAGTTGTTTGCGCTGTTCTGCGCTGAGACTCGCGATGAGTTGGTTGGCCGTCTTGCGCAGCGCCGGCGCGAGGCCGCCGACCACATCGGGCGTGTTTTCGAGCTCCAGGAGCGCGCGCGCCAGACGCTCGCGCGTCGTTGTCGCTGGCTTCGCCGTGCCAGCGTCGGCGTTGGTCGAAGACTCAGGTGCCGCAGCGGGAAGCGAGGCGGGACCGCAGCTGGTGAGTCCCCAATAGAGAGCAAAAACGGTGCGGCGGAACATGGGTCCTCGTAGCGCTCTTTGTTGCGGGCGTGTAGTCGCGAGTTTGCGAAACACCCCGCGATGCCACTACTCTCCGCGCATGGCTCGACCTGCCGCGATTCCCGCTGTTCTGTCTGTCCTGTTGCTCGCGTGTGGCCCGAAACCCCCAGCGTCTAGCGCGTCCGAAACGCCCACCCCGGGCGCCGAGTCCGAGGTCCCGAGTCCTCCGGCGCCGGGCGAGAATCCAGCTGGCGCAGCCCCTGGGGAGCAACCTGTGGTCGCCGTGCCGGCTGGCAAATACCGCGTGTCGCTATCTCGCCCGGAGGTAGTCGGCGAGCGCGCGCAGATGACACGCACCGTTTCAGATCTGACGTCTCAGCGCATTGTCGAAGGCGGCAAAGTCGTGAAGAACGAGACCATGCGCCAACACGTCGAATTCGAGGCCGTGAAGGAAACCCTCGCCATCACGCCGGCTGGGCATCCTCGGCGCACGCGCTACACCGTGCAGCGCTTCGAAGCACGCATGGGAAAGAGCATGAAGCCGATCTTTGCAAGCGGCACCGTGCTCACGGCGCAGCGCGGCAGCGAGGCGGAGCAGTCCGTGACGTCGAGCACCGGTCCGCTGAGCAAGGAGCAGCTTGCCGCGGTCAAGCTAGTGATTTCGCTACGCGAGCGGCGCGCCGGGGACCAAGAAATCTTCGGGACGGCAGAGCCGCGGGGCATTGGCGACAGTTGGCCCATCAACAGCGAGCGCGGCAAGCAGTCCATGGAAGAGGAAGGCATCGCAAAGCTGCGCAGCCTGACTGGCAACACCACCTTGGTCGCCGAGCGTGAGGTCGACTCTGTGCCCTGCTTGGAGATCATGGGCCGGATGGAAGCGGACATCGAGAACCTACCCGGACTGCCCAAGGACACCAAGGTGGTGCGTGGCAAGCTGCGGGCACGCGTCTCCGGGATGTTCCCCATCGACCCCAAGCTTCTGGCCCCGCTCAAGACGACCAGCATGAGCTTCGAGGTGGTGACCCGCACGACGACAGCGAAGGGCAGCGTCGAGATGCATCTCAGCACGCAACGCGAAGGCGAAGCGCGCCTGCGCGCGCTGAAATAGTCACGTTTTCACGAAACGCCCCGTAGAATCGACCGCGTGGGGCGCGCGGAGTATGGTGCGCGCGCCAGGCGATGAAGTCCGAAAACATCCTGCTACTGGGGCTGGGCGGCATGGGCGAATACCTCGCGCGACGCCTGTCCCACGAAGGCCACCACGTCACGGTCATCGAGTCGAACCGGGATACGCTGAACAAGGCCGACGCTTCTCTCGACGCGCGGTTCATCCTGGGCGACGCAACCAGCTTCGACTGCTGGCTCGAAGCGGATGCCGCGAAGATGGACTACCTGATCGCGGTAACCGATGACGACGCCGTCAACATCGTCGCTTCGATGATCGCCGAGAAGCTCGGGATCCGTCAAAAGATCGCGCGCAGCCGAGCCATCGAAGTCTGGCGCGACGACGCCATTTTGACCGCTACGGAGCTGGACATTGATCTCGTAATCCGACCCGAGGAGCTCACAGCGCAAGAGATCGTGCGGCTGTTGAAGATGCGCGCTGGCAACTTGCTCGTGGACGTCGGTGACGGGGAGCTACAGGTTGTGGCCACCACCATCGAGGACGATTCCCCTCTAGCGGGATTGCAAGTCAAAGAACTGGGCAATCAAAAGGACTTCACCTTTCGCATCGGGTGCGTCACTCGCGATATCGAAACGATCGTACCTGATGGAGATTTCAAGCTGCTGGCCGACGACCGCGTCTATCTCCTGGCCGGCACCCTGGACGTGCCGAGCGCACTGGAACTATTCCACGTCAAACAGGAGCAACGTCATAACGTGCTGATCGTCGGCGGCGGGCTGATCGGTTCCCGGGTCGCCGAATTGCTGCAATCCACTTACGCAGTCACCCTGCTCGAAAAGAGCGAAGTCCGCGCGGAAGAACTCTCCCATCGTCTGAAGAAGGTGCAGTGTTTCCATGGGAATGGCTCGGATCGCGAGGCACTGTTGCACGCGGGCCTCCTCTATATGGACACCATCGTTGCCGCGACCGGCGACAACGAAGCGAACATCATGACCAGCGTGCTGGCAAAGCACGAAATCCGCACGCACGCCGACGCCAGAGACAACGACGTCAAGACCATTGCTGTAGTGAAACGCGAAGAGTACCTGGCGCTGGCCTCAAGCATGGGCACGGACATCGCGGTGAACAAGAAGGTACTCGCCGCCAACGCCGTGCTGCGTCACATCCGCCGCGGACACGTGCTGTCCGTCGCACATCTGCATGGCTGCGACGCCGAAGTCGTCGAGCTACTGGCTGACCCAGGTTCGCCGATCACGAAGCGGCCGCTCTACGCCATGGACGAGCTACGAGGCCGCATCACCATCGGCGCTGTGGCTCGCAAGAAGGGCTGGGAAGTCGCCGTAGGTGGCACTCAGATCGCGCCGGGCGATCGCGTGGTGTGCGTGTGTCTTGAAGACCAACTCGGCGAGTTGCAGCGACTGTTTCTGTCATGAACACGCGGGTGTTTCGCCGCAAGGTCGGCCCGATTGCCTACGTATTTGGCACCCTGCTACTGATCACGGCGCTTGGCATGCTGATGCCCATCGTGTGTTCGTTGCTGTACGGGCACGAAGGCGACCTGCTGCCACTACTCTATGCGGCCGGCATCACCGCCGCCGTGGGAGCACCGCTGCGTTACCTCTTCCGCGCGGATCTCGACCTGGGTCCGCGGCAGGCGTTTTTCATCGCCACCTTTGGCTGGGTGGTGATCTCTGCCGTATCCGCCCTGCCCTTCGTCTTCCACGGATCCATTCCTTCTTTCACCGACGCCTTCTTCGAAATGATGTCGGGCTACACCACCACCGGATCCACGATCCTCACCGACATCGAGGTGGTTCCTCACGGGCTGCTGCTCTGGAGAAGCGAAACCCATTTCATCGGCGGCATGGGCTTCGTCACGCTGGCGGTGCTGGTGCTGCCGCACGGAATGGGCGGGCTGCGGTTATTCCGTGCAGAGTCCAGCCCGGGGCAGGTGATCACACGCGAAAAATTCACAGCGCGCAATCGCGACGCCATGGCGTATTTGTGGCTCATCTATTTGACTCTCAACTTCGCGCAGGTGGGTCTGTACTGCGCGGGCGGCATGTCCCTCTTCGATTCGCTGTGCCATGCCTTCGGCACGGTCTCGACCTCGGGGTACTCGCCCTACAACCTGAGCATGGGCCACTATAACAGCGCCTACTTCGACTGGGTGACGGTGGTCTTCATGTTCCTGGGCGGCATGACCTTCGTGCTGTTCTATCGCGTCACGCGCGGCGACTTTCGCGCCGTGCGCATCAACACCGAGTTCCGCTGGTATTTGGGTTTCGTCGCGTTCTTCTGCGGCGCGGTGACAATGATCCTCTGGAACGCCGGCACCTACGGATTCGTCGATTCTTTGCGCTACGCGACCTTTCAAGTCGTTTCCATTCTGACAACGACAGGTTACACCACGGCCGACTACGAGCTTTGGCCTGGGTCCGCGCAGATGTTTCTGTATGCCGTGTGTTTCGTCGGTGCTTGCGCGGGCTCCACGACCAGCGGCATCAAGGTCGTGCACTACGTCTTGATCTGGAAGTTCATGGTCGCGGCCATTCGCAAGATCTTTTTCCAGCCGCTAGCACTGGTGTCCGTGCGACTGAACGGCCAACGCATCGACAACATGATCGTGTACTTGGCCCTCTGCTATTTCATTGCGAACATCTTCTTGGTGCTCGTCGGCGGCATGTTCATGTCCGTCGTCGAGGGCATGGACGTGACAACCGCCATGAGTTCCGTGATCGCGACATTGATGAACATCGGCCCTGGTTTCGGCGACGTCGGACCGTCCAAGAACTTCGCACACATATCCGGCGTCGGGAAATGGTTCCTCTCGTTTCTGATGCTGGTAGGGCGGCTCGAAATGTTCTCCGCGCTAGTGCTCTTCTATCCATCTTTCTGGCGCAACTGAGTATGCTGGTGCGCAGGGGATGAGCGACTACCGAGACGACCGGGCTGCGCTGCGGGAACGTGTGCGCAGCCTCGAGACCGAGCTTGAGATTGCACAGAGCGAACAGGAGCGCTTGCGAAAGCGCGAACAGGAGGCACAAGAACTGCTCCAAGAAAATGCTCGCCTCATGAAAGAGTGCGAAGCGTTGAAGCTTGAGGCCAAGGTGTCGCCGCTTGCTCGCCAGCGGCCGCTTTTCATAGCAGGCGTCGTTGTTTCAATCTTGATCGCCGGCGTCGTCGTGGCTGCCCTTGCAGATACGGCGGAACGGCCGAAACGCACCACCTTGGCCCGTCTTCCCCCTGTGCCACCCGAAGCGGGGCCCAAGCCGGTCCCGACGCGCACCACGCCCATTGCCGCCGTGCGCTCTAAAAGCTGTCGCTGCGCTGCGGAAGGTGACCTGCCGACGCGCATTCTGACCCTGACGCCAGGCGGTGAGATGTCCTTCGGAGAAAACCGCACGCACTTTGCCAAGTTTGGTTTCGATGTAGAGGGCGAAGTGATGTCTGTTTCCATGGACGTCGGACGCGAAACGGTTCCGCCATCCCGCGTCGAGGGCGGAATGCTGCACATGCTCATGGCCTGCATCGACGACCGCGTGGTGTTCGCCCAGGGCCAACGCATCACCGCGTGGGCTTGGGAAACAGGACGCGTATTGTGGAACACCACGCTCCCGGAGCCCGTGGGCAACTCCGAGAACGGTGCGCTCGCTGCAGAGTGTACGCCCATGGAGATCAAGCAGGGCTACCTGCAGCTCCCCACGCCGGGCGGCGTCGTGCCCGTCGCTTTGGCTGACGGCGCGCGTATGAAGTAGCCGGTTTTTTTTCGCTGCCGCCAACTACCGTAACGCCAACGACAGCCCACTAGACTAGGTCGGCGGGGCGGGGCAGCTAGGTTGGGCTAGATGGTCGTAGCTGCCTAGGTTGAAATGCAGAATGTCCCGGAAGCGGTCGAGGCGGAAGATGGGGCCGCGGATGACCCGGGAGAGATGGTCGTAGAACTGGTGCAAGCACGGATCCGCGATCTGGTTTTCGCCGCTGCGCACGGTTTCTAGGTAACCCGCAGGAATGTCGCGGCGGAAGTGGCCGATGCGCCAGTTTTCGTCTCCGTGGAACGGCAGACGGGCCAGCAGCGGCTCCGTGAGAGCGTACTTGTCGATGATATGCACGTCCGGGCCGGCAGCGTAGCCGGTCATGCCGACGGCACCTTCCACCGCGACGCGGTCGGTGCTGCTGCGAAGCTTCACGCCCCGTTTGAAGTAGTCGTGTTCCTTGTAGCGTTGCGATCGCAGGTTCAAGGCAAGGCCAGTGGTCTCCACGTAGCAATCGCGTTCATCCACAATCCCCGTCTTGGGCACGCGGCACTCGGGCTTGTGGCTTTGCATGGGCAAGCGCGGGGACAGCAGCGCGACGATGCCGAAGACACCGGCGATGACGCCCTGATCACGGGTCTTGAGCTTTGCCAGCACGACGCCACACACCACGACCACGCTCAATAGAAACGGCGCACTCAAGAAGCGTCCGGCCATGAAGTCGCCACCCACGCGCACCACGTAGGCCAGGTAGAGCACGATGCCCAACGCCAAGGGCAACGCGCGCCGCCGGTCCGCCACCAGGGCAGCAACGGGCGCAAGCAGGATCATGAGCATGGTCACGGGATCCCGCTGCCCCGCATCGAACAAGAAGGTCAGCCCCTGCCCTGCCAATTCCAACGCCGGTCTCGAAGTATTCAGTTTTGCGTAGGCGGTGTTGGGGAACGGAAAGCCGTAGTAAACGACAGAAAATACCAGCCAGGCCCAGAGCGGAGCCCACAGCAGCGCGGCGTCACGCAGTGTGTCGCGCAGCGGGCGACGCAACGAGCCGTACACCAGCACCGGTAAAACGAGCAGTGCATGGTCGAAGCGGGTCAAGATCACCAGGCCGCCCAGGGCCCAGAGCAGCCGGGGGCGCTGTCCCTGAATAGCGATGAGCGCAAACGCGATGAGCAACAAATGCGACAGCGGATTTTCCAGTCCGCTGGTGGAGTAGTGCACGTACGCCGTGGAGACGGTGAGCGCGGCGACGGCGAAGGCGCGGGCAGGAAGTGGCGCGCGCATCTTCAGCGCGAGCAACAGCACCCCGCCCAGGGAACAGGCCAGCGACAGCAGCACGCCCACTCCGTAGGCGTTGCGAAGCACGGAGTAGCCCAAGGCGAACAGTAGCGTCCACAGTGGGCTCGTGAATCCCTGCACCCGTTCCCCCGGGTTCGCGACCAGCCCACTGCCGAGAACGGCGTTGGCTCCGGCGCGAAACGCAACAAACGCATCGTCGCAGAGCCAAGTATTTTGCACGACGACCAACAGGTACACCAGGAGCGTAGCGGACAAGATCACGCGACTTGCGACGCGACCGTCGGCGAGGGACTCGGTGTCGTCGGCAGCAGGTGCGTCACGCGCGGCGCCGGATCCGGAACTCTCGGCGGGCTGCAAAGTGCGCGCGGCCGGGTCGCTGGGGATGACATCGCTTGTGGCCATCTTGGAGACCGGGCGGTGTGCAGGAAGCGTGCCCGGCGTCTAGAGCTGGCGTTTGTGCGCCGCTGGCACAGCTTGGCGCAGCGGAACCGGATTGATCTCGGTCACGAGTCCTGCCTCCGGCGAAGGCGAACCGGGATCGCAGCGACCGCGCAAACCGCCTGCTTGGGCAGTGGTCTGCGGGCGCCTGCTCCCGGGCGTTCTCCGCGTCGGCTACGTTCCGCAGAACGTGGCGGTGACGACTTCGTGCTCCGCGGGCGCGTGCTCCAGGTCCGCGTGCTGCGCTTGTTCGTCGAAAGGGCTCGCAAGCACATCGACTAGGCGATGAAACGGCGCGTACTCGTCAGCGCGAGCGGCAGCGATGGCCTGTTCAACCCGATGGTTGCGCGGAACGAAGATGGGATTTTCGGCGCGCATGTTGGTGACACGCTCAGCATCGCTGCCGCCTTCGGCGTCGAGGCAGCGACGCCAGCGGGACAGCCACTCGTCCGCGAGGGCGGGTCGGGCGAAGAGCGCTTTCAGTTCGGCCTCACTTTCGCCGGACGCCACCTGAGTCAGGTGGCGAAAGAAGAGCGTGAAGTCGACTTGACCCTCGGTGAGTGCGGCAAACGTCGCGCCAAGGAAGTCGTCGTCATCGACGCTTCCTTGGCGCCCGAGCTTTGCATTGAAACGACGGGTGAACTGCTCGTGAAAGCGTGCTTCGAACTGGTCCAAGGCGGCCCGAGCCCACGCAATGCCCGCGGCTTCATCTGCGCCCAAAAGCGGGAGCAGCGCCTCGGCGAGGCGCGATAGATTCCAAGCGGCAATGGTTGGCTGATTGCCCCAAGCGGACCGACCGCCGCGATCGATGGAGCAGAACCGCCTCATCGAATGAAACACATCCATGAAGGCGCAAGGCCCATAGTCGATAGTCTCGCCCACCACTTGCATGTTGTCGGTGTTCATGACGCCGTGGATGAAACCCAGCGCCATCCAATGCGCCACGAGATCCGCCTGACGCTTCGCAATTTCGCTGAACAGCGCACGATAGGGCGCGTCCTCTTGGGCGGCGTCGGGGTAGTGCCGCTCGAGCACATAGTCGGCGAGTCGCTGCACGTCGCTGGCGTTGCCGCGCTGTGCCAAGTACTGAAACGTACCGACGCGCACGTGGCTCTGAGCCACACGGGTAAGCACGGCGCCAGGCTCCATTTGGTCGCGCTGGACTGGTTCGTTCGTCGTCACCGCCGCAAGCGCGCGCGTGGTCGGCACGCCCCGGGCCGCCATGGCTTCGCTCACCACATACTCGCGCAGCACCGCGCCGAGCACGGCCTTGCCATCGCCGCCGCGGGAGAATCGAGTGCGGCCCGACCCTTTCAAGTGCAGATCGTAACGCCGCTCGTCCCGACCGATCACCTCCCCGATCAAGGCCGCGCGGCCGTCGCCCAGCTGAGGCACCCAGCCTCCAAACTGGTGGCCGGCGTAGGCCATGGCAATTGGCTCTGCGCCGGGGGGCATGCGCGAGCCCGAGAGCATCGCCAATCCGTCCGGCGACTCAAGCCATGCGCGGTCCAAGCCCAGGAAATCGCACAGCGCCGCGTTGAGCCGTACCAACTCCGGCTTCGGAGCGGACGATGGGACCGCGTGGGCGTGAAACACCTCGGGCAGGCGCGCGTAGGAATTGTCGAACAGGGGAGACGGCACGGCCTCGTTGTGTAGCACGACCTGCGCAATAAGAATGCGGCCGCCCCCGGGTGGGAGCGGCCGCTGCTGAGCGCGATGGGCTCTGGCTCAGCCGGGAGAGAACTGGATGGGGTAGTTGACGGTGACGATGCCGTCTTTGGGTGAGGGGAAGGACAGGCCGTAGTAGGCGCTGACCACGCATCCCACGACGCTGCTGTCGGGCAGGTCGCTGCCGGCGTTGGTGGCGTGAGTCACGGCGCCGTCCCGACTGATGACGAAGCGAACTGCGACGCGGCCCGTCAGGTTCGGGTTGCTGCGCAGGCCACCCTCGTAGCACATGCGGAAGCGACCGTAGTTCTGACGCACGATGCGTTGGATGATGTCCGCGGGCAGGGAGCCGCTGCTGACGGTCGTCGTGCCGGGACGCATGGTGGGCACGGTGGGTTTGTGCTGGCCGCCGGGGCGACCTAGGGAATTACCAAAGCCGCGCTCGAGTCCGCCGCATACCGCGGAACCGCAGGTACCAATGGCGCCCAGGCCGATGCTCTCGCCGCGGAAGCCGCCACCGGTGCCGATGCCGCTGAGTCCGAGTCCACCCGAGCCGCCGCTTTCGCCCAGGTCGTCGCCCCACATGTTGCCGTCGGCGCTCATGGCGTCGTTGCCCAGAGCGGAGTCGCGGCCCCAGGGCACGGTCGGGCCGGTGCTACCGTTTTGCTGACTGAGCAGGCCGATCATGCCGAAGCTACGCGCTTCTTGCAGCGCTTTGTCGCGAGCCATGTGCACGTCCGTGTTGTCTTTGGGACCTTCAACGCCAGCGCGGCGGTTTTTCATCGGCGCGCCGACTTTGCCCATCTTGCCGGATTCGCCGGCCGCGGCTTCTGCATGGTCGCTCGATCCGGGCAGCGCGTCATCCTCTGTAGCAGGATTGTCGAGCTGCTCGCGCTCACGCTCAGATGCGGAGGCGAGGTATTGCTGGATCATGTAGATGCGATCCTGAGAAGCGCTGTCGTCTTCGGTCAGGCCCAGGGGCGGCACGAAGAAGGCCATGGCGCCCATGACCGCGCCGCAGATCAGCGCGGAGACACCGAAGCTCACTGCCACGTTGCTATCGGTGGTGCCGAATAGGCGACGGCTTGTGCGTTTGCCCGCGGCTACTGCGCTCAAGCGGATCGAGAGGGCTCCGATTTCCAGCGTGCAGCGCGTGCGACCGACAATGGGTAGCTCCGTGGCCGTGGCAGCCTCGGCGTCCGCGCCGGGCAGTGTCAGTTTGGCGCCAACGGGCACCTGTAGAGTCGGGACGCCTCCGCGCACCGCGATGAGTGTGTGATGCCCCGCAGGCAGTAGGCCGTCGGGCACGACGAAGTCTGCGCCTTGGCCACCAAGGGTGAAACCCTTGTCGGCTTCGAGGTGGCGGACGGCGAGCACCGTGCTGCCCCACATGATGGTGACTTCCACCGCACTGACGCCCTCGCGTTCGCATTCCGAGGACAGGACCGCGGGGCCAGACTGCACCATGGCGAAAGTGGTCTCGTCGTCGTTGGTCGCGGAAGCCGCGGGGCGGAAGGGGTTCTGAGACGGCGGGACGGCGAAAACGGACGGATCGAGACGGTGCTGTGCCATAGGACTACTCCAAAGGGTGAGAGATCGAATCGGTCGCCACGCGCTGGTTTCTTGGGCAAAGCGCCCGTCGCTGTGTCTTGCCGATACGAACTATCCGACACGCCGAAAGCCCTCGAGGTTCCAAAATAGTTCGAGAGTCCTTGCGCGCACCCACAGTGTGGGGAAGTCTTCACCCCCCTGAAGCCGGGTACTTTTCCGGGCTTTCGGCCCTCCAGGAGGCAGCTTGCGCACTCGAGTACTGGTCGCGTTTTTGTTGGGCGGTGGCAGTTTTGCAGCCGCAACGTCGGCGCAGGCCGCGCCCACTGCGGCGACTTCGGCCGCACACGGCATTGTGGGCAGCACAGCCCGGCCCGACGTGGGCAGCGCGCACATGGCGGCGGTGCACTCCGCTCGCGGGCGCCACGTCTTTCGCTTCGGCCAAACCTACGCCGGCTTTCCGGTGTGGCAGCGCGGCGCGACTGTGACCACGACGGATAGCGGCGCCGTCGTGACGAGCCGTACGCGGTACGCGCGCCACTTCGGCCCGCACAAAAACCCGATCAGCAGGGCAAGCGCCGCGCTGATCGCGTCTAGCGTCGCCGCGCCATTCCAAGCCAAAGACGCCACCACGCTGTGGTTCCCGATGCAGCAATCGGCGCGCCTAGTGCATGCATTCTACCGTGGGGCGATCCGAGGCATGCCGCTGGCGCCCCTCGTGCTCGTGGACGCTACGTCAGGCAAGGTGCTGCTGCGGCTAAACATGGCGCGCTTTGACCGCCTGGCCACCGTGTACGAAAACAATCCCAGCGTGAGCCCGGTGCCGACGCAAGTCACGCTGGAAGCCTTAGCGCCCGGTGCGACCCAATTGGAGACGCCCTTCTTCTCTGTTCAGAACTGCATCGACAAGGGAGAGCTTTCTAAGGGGCAGTTCAACATTCGCAAGTGCAGCTTTGAACAAACCGCCGTCGCGGACGCACAAGGGGACTTTCCCTATGCGTTTACTACTCACGACGATTTGGAGGATCCGCACGCTGAGGTCGCGATGTTCCACCATTTGACCAAGGCGCACGCCTACTTTCAGAGTCTCGGACTCGGTGAGCTGAAAAGCGTTCCGGTGACGGCGATCGTCAACGTGCGCATGCCCGCCGGATACTCCGAAGGCGACTTCAAGAAGATGCAGGATCCGAAGCTGCCGCTGGAGCCCCTGAGCAACGCTTTCTACACGCCCTCGGCTCCTTTCGGACCAAGCGTCGGTCCCAAAGGCGCGAGTTTGTGGTTCGGGCAGGGGCTGACCACGGATTTCTCCTTGGACGGCGACGTGGTTGCCCATGAACTGGGGCATGGGGTCGTGGACGCCACCATCGACTTCGTTGGCTACTTCCAAATGGACAAGTATGGCGTGTGGCCTGCGTCGGGATCCATGAACGAAGGCATCTCTGACTACTTCTCGAGCGCCATCGCCGGAGATCCCCAGGTGGGCGAGTACGCCGCGCAGAGCTTCGTCGGTGAAGGCGCGGCGAACATTCGCGATCTGAACAACGCGCACACCTGTCCGAGTTCCATCGCTGGAGAGGTGCACGTGGACAGCACCTTCTTCTCGGGCGCGCTTTGGAGCGTGCGCGCCAGCCTGCCCGCAGCCGACCAAACCACCTTCGACCAGGTGGTTTTCGACGCCATGGTCGCCGCGCCATCGGGCGACATCGACTACAAGGGCTTCGGGCAACTCGTGATGGCGCAGCTGGAGCTGTCATCCCTGGGCAGCGCTGTCGCAAAAAACCTCGAAGCGGAGCTGACGACTCGCGGCATCCTGCCCGAGTGCGTGCGTCTTCTGGAGGTTGGAAAGAACAGCGTCAACGGCCCGTCATCGAAGTTCGGGGGAGCCTTCGTCGCGCCAGGGTTCGACTTCGTGCCCGTTCCCGATGGCGCGAGCTATGTGCCGGGCGTGATGCAGTTCCATCGAGAGCTACCCGTTGGTACCGAGCGGCTGCGCGTCTCTTGGGCGCACCGGGACTCGCGCAACGATTTCGGTGGGGAGCCCTACGACCCGGCGATCTTGGTGCGCTTCGACTCCACGCCCATCGAATTCAGCTACGGCTCCGACATCCAAAGCAATGCCGAGCTGGTCGACGTCACTCGCAGCGGCGAGTACTTCAGCGTGGAACTGCCTGTGGCCGATTCGGCCAAGGACGTGACGGTCATGATCGTGAACCGTGGCGATACGGACGGTCTGTATTCGGACTTCACGCTTCAAGCGACAGCTCCGAAGCCGCCACCGCTGCCGGGGAGCGGGGGCACGGGCGGTGGGCTCCCGACGCTGCCCAGTGGCGGGAGTTCGGCCGCACCGGAGCTGAGCCCCGCGGGCGGCTGTGCCGTGCAGTCGCAGAACGGCGAACCAAGGGGCTGGTTTTTCGGGGGCGTCTTGCTATCACTGCTTGGGCTGCGACGGCGACGACGGGCCCCTGCGTGCCGGGGATCCTGAGCTCCCGCCTAACGCGCGAGGCCCGGCTCCGTCACGTTGGGATTCGTCAGGGACGTCAGCACGTGGTCGCGCCACTTGCCGTTGATGAACAGATAGTCCCGAGCCTGGCCTTCGATCACGAACCCAAGGCGCTCAAGTGCGCGCGCGGAGCGCTGATTGTCGGGTACGTAGGCGGCCTCGATACGATGCATGGCGAGGCGCGAGAATACAAACGCGATGGCGGCGCTGAGCGCTTCAGTCATCAGACCATTGCCCTCGTGCGCCTGATCGATCCCGTAGCCCAGGTGACAGGCTTGGGACGGCCCGCGGCGAAACTCGGTAAACGCCACGCTGCCGATGATGTTTTCCGCATCCGCGGGACTCACGAGCAGGCGCAGGGAGCGATCCTCCACATACTCGGCCCGATTGGCGGCTAGCCGGAGCCTCCAGAACTCCTCGGTGTAGTACCCCGGCGGCGTGGGCGGTGACCAGGGCGACAAGTGGTCGCGGTTTTCCCAGTAGTACTTCAATACCGCTTTCGCCAAAGAGGGAGCTGGGAGGTACAATCGCAAGCGTGCGGAGTGGATCGAGACCACAGACGGGCTCGAATCACAGAGCGCAGGATCGCTCGGCGGAGCGGACATTGGACTCAAGACTGCCACAAGACGTCCGGCAGAGGATATGCTGCGGATAATGACGGCTGGCGAGGCTCTGCAGGGTGTGATGCGGGGCGTTCTCGACGACGCCAAGGGACGCCACAAGGTGGATTTTGCCGAGACGCGCTGGGTGGATAGCGAGGTGGAGCGTCTTCGCATCCGTGATGGCGCCGCGGAATTCATGGGGTGTCATCGCGAAATCGGCGTGGGCATCCGCGTGCTGTGCGCTGGGTCCTGGGGCTTCGCCTGCACGAGCCGGCTAGATGAGGAGGCGCTATCGCACGCGATCGAAGAGGCGATCGCCATCGCGAAAGCGAGTGCGCGGGTGATGCGTGCACCGGCACGCTTCCCTGCCAGGCCCGGCGAGCGGGGCAGGTATCAGACCCGGCTGCGCGAAGACCCCTTCAGCGTTTCCCTTGAGCGGAAGTTCGCCGATCTGGAAAGCGCGGAGAGTGTCTTGCGCGGCGACGGCGGGCTGGTGCGATCCACAGAAGCTTGGATGACTTGGACGCGCATCTCCAAGCTGCTGCTGACGACTGAGGGCACAGACGTGAGTCAGCAATTCACCTACGGCGACGTTGGCATGCTGCTGATCGCAGTCGATAGCAACGGCCGCTCGCAGCGCCGCTCCTTTCCCTCCGTGCCGGGCGCTTCCGGGTTTCAAGGTGGATACGAACGGGTCGCGGAGCTCCAGCTTGCGCGCAATGCTCTGGAGATCCGCTCACAAGCACTTGAACTTCTGTCTGCACCCGCTTGTCCCGCCGGAACACGCGACATCATTCTTGCGTCGGATCAGCTCGCGCTTCAGATCCACGAATCCTGCGGCCACCCGACGGAGCTCGACCGCGCACTGGGACAGGAGATCACCTTGGCGGGCGGTTCCTTTCTGCGCCCCGAACAACTCGGAAAACTAAAATACGGCTCTGACATCGTCACCCTCAGCGCAGACTCGACGGCCGAGGGCGGGATGGGCAGCTTCGGTTGGGATGACGAAGGACTGAGCGCACGTTCGTCGCCACTCGTGTTGGACGGCGTGTTCGTGGACTACTTGTCTTCCCGAGAGACTGCGGCACAAATCGGCAAAGAGCCCACCGCCACAGTGCGCGCAGAAAGCTGGAACCGACTGCCCATGATTCGCATGGTGAACGTGTCTTTGGCGCCACGCTCCGGACGGCTCGAAGACCTGGTGGCCGATACCAAAGACGGCATCTTGTTTCAGTCGAACCAAAGCTGGAGCATCGATGACTTCCGCTTGAACTTTCAGTTCTCCACGGAGATTGCCTGGGAAATCAAGGGCGGCAAGCGCACCCGGCTCCTGCGCGACGCGCGGTACACCGGAATGACACCGGAATTCTGGAACGGATGCGACGCCATCTGTGGGCCAGAAGACGCGCGGCTCTGGGGCTTCTCCAACTGCGGCAAGGGCGACCCGGTGCAGATCATGCACGTCGGGCACGGCGCGCCGCCAGCCCGTTTTCGCGCCGTCGAGGTCGGGCACTCGTGAAGGCCGCGGAGCTGGCGGATTTGCTGCAAGCAGCGCTCTCTCGTGCGGGGGAAGCCGAGGCCGACGCGATGGCCGTTCACCAAGATCGCGGCTTCGCTCGCTTTGCGGCGGGGGATCTCTCCCCCCACATGTCCCCTTCCGAGCCGCCAGGGCACGTACCCGGGGCGCGGGGCCAGCGCGTTGCAGAAGTCAGCGTGGGGCTCTGTGAAGAACCGGCCGTCGTCGCGGCGATCCGTCGCGCCGCCAGCCTCGCCGACAGCATGCCGGAGGACGATGGCTTCCCAGGGTTTGCGACCGGGGACGCGGCCTGCCCAGAGCGCAGCCAGGCGCTCACCCAGGCGTCGCCGGAAGCGCGCGTGAACAGCATTTCCGGTCCGATTGAGCGAATTCACGCTCGCGGACTGTTTGCAACGGGAGCGCTGGAGACGCGCATCGCATCCCATGCCGTCGTCAATACGCACGGTCTGCGCCGCACTCATGACTCAAGCTTCGCCAACTATCGCATCTGGGCCCTTGAAGCTGCTGGTGCGCGGGGCGCATCGGGTTTTGCGCAAAGCGTGGGCGTGGATCTCGAGGCCCTCGACATTAGGGCCGCGACAGACCGCGCGATTGCCGACGCGGAGCGCTCCAAGACCCCGGTTGCACTCGAGGCCCGCGCCTACGACGTGGTCTTGGCGCCCGATGCGGTTGCCGAGCTCTTCGAGTGGATGGCATTCATTGCGTTTGGCGCGGAGAGCTTGCATCAAGGTACCAGCCCGCTTGCGGGGCGTATGGGCGAAGCCATCAGCGGCCCTGCGCTGAGCGTTTGTGACGATCCTCATGGCTCGCTGTCATTCGCCACGCCCTTTGACCGGGAAGGCACACCTCGGGCACGTGTCGAACTGATCACGGACGGGGTTGCTCGGGGCGTCGTCACGGATAGGCGCTGGGCGAAGCGCGTTGGCGCAGCCTCGACGGGACATGCGCCGTGGCCTTCTTTGCTCGACAGCGGCGCGCCCCAGCCATCGGCGCTCGTGCTATCCGCCGGAACTGAAGCGAGCGTGGATCAGCTGCTGAGCCACGTGCGCCGCGGGCTGTACGTCCGTCGCCTCCACTACGTGAACGGCCTGCTTGAGCCGCGCCGCGCCGTCATGACGGGTCTGTCCCGGGACGGAACGTTCTTAGTAGAAAACGGCAGAGTGCAAAGCGCAGCGCACCCCTTGCGATTTACCGATAGCGTCTTGGAAGCGTTTGCGCGCGGCGCGCTGAAGACCACGTCCCAGGAGATCGTACCGCCGCGCTGGTCCGACGGCGCCACCGTCGCGACGCCGGCCGTGCTCTTGCCAGGCCTGGTTTTCACGGGAACCAGCCGGGCGCCCTGAGACCGGATTGGAAGCGTGGTAGGCTGCCTAGTTCCAGCACATCATGGCAAGAGATCGCGCACGTTGGACGTTCTCGGCGGACCAGCTTCAGTCCGTGACCGAGGAGATCCCGCGCGAAGAAGCACGCAGCACACGCCTGATCACTTCCGCCGACATCGACGTTGTGTTCCAGCCCATCGTGTCCATGCAGACCGGCAAGCAATGGGCGACCGAAGCCTTGGTCCGCTGCAAGTGGCCGGAATACAAGAGTCCCCTCGCCTTGTTCGAAGCGGCCGAGCGGGAGCGTGCCTGCGGACGTCTCGGACGCCCAATCCGCGAAGTGGCGGTGTCCCGCGCGGCCGGGAGCCGGCTGTTCATGAACATCCACCCCGAAGAACTCAGCTCCCGCTGGCTGGTGCGGCCAGATGACCCCCTGACCTTTCATGAGGGCGAGCTGTACTTGGAGATCACCGAGAGCGCGGCTTTCGAGTACTTCGACTTGTGCCGGAGCGTGCTGCGTGAAGTGTGCCGGCGTACGTCAGCGCACTTGGTCGTGGATGACCTAGGCGCCGGGCATTCCAATCTGCGACGCGTGCTGGATCTGGAGCCAGCGGTCGTGAAGCTGGACCGCGAACTGATCCGAGAACTCGACAAGAGCCGACGCCAATTTGTGCTCGTAAAGGCCGTCGTCGAACTTTGCAAGGATTTGGGCGCGCAGGTTGTATGCGAAGGCATTGAGACCGTGGACGAGCTCAAAGCCGTGCGGGATACCGGCGCGGACTACGCCCAGGGCTACCTGGTGGCGCGTCCGGGCTACCCCCCGCCAAGCATCAATTGGCCTATTTAACCGCTAGATCCGACGTCCAGCACGCGGATGTTTCTTGACGATGTGGAGCCAGGACGAAAGGATCCCTAAGGAATGAGTTCGCGGAGCAACGACTTGGCCGCACGGGCGCGAGGACGCCTGGGCCGAGTGCTGCGCGGCAAATGGACTTTGGATGAGCTCCTAGGGCTGGGCGGCATGGCGGCGGTCTACGCCGCCACGCATCGCAACGGCAACCGCGTCGCGATCAAGATCCTCGAACCAGAGGCGGCAACGATCAAGGACGTGCGCTCTCGCTTCCTACGTGAAGGCTATCTGGCCAACCAGGTCGAGCACGTGGGCGCGGTGTCGATCCAAGACGACGATGTTGACGAAGACGGCACGCCATTTTTGGTGATGGAGCTGCTGGAGGGACAGACCCTCGACACGCGCTGGCAAAACGAAGGCAAGCTGCCGTGGCAAGACGTTCTACTGGTCGCCCACGGCATGCTGGACGTGCTGTCCGCGGCACAAGAGAAGGGCATCGTTCACCGCGACTTGAAGCCCGGCAACGTATTCATCGAACGCACCGGCAGCATCAAAGTGCTGGATTTTGGTATCGCGCGCCTGACGCAAGATGGCTTCCAACCGGGGACCACGGGTTATGACACGGCCTTGGGCACACCGGGCTTCATCTCACCAGAGCAAGCACGGGGACGTTGGGACGAGGTCGACGGAAAGAGCGACATCTTTTCCGTGGGTGCAACCATGTTCGCCATCCTGTCCGGGCGGCATGTGCATGAGGCCGAGACCGCGAACGAGCAATTCGCATTGGCCATGACGGAAAAAGCTCCTCCCATGGCGGAAGTCGCGCCGGAGGTGCCGGCGGAGGTCTGCGCCATCGTCGATCGTGCGCTGCAATACGACAAGAACGAACGTTGGGAAGACGCAACCAGTATGCTGACCGCGATTGCGTCGGTGTACCGCGAACTGGTCGGCGAAGAACTGAAACCCGCCCCGCGTCCCAAAGCGTCGTCGCCCCGCGCGTCTCGCGAGATCCTGTTGGACGCGCCCACGATGGCCGCGGACACCACCCACGATCGGAAGACCACGACCCGACCCGTTTCCAACGGCGAAGCGCCGCGCGAGGGGCAGTCTCGGCGCATGCTGTTGGGCGGCGCAGCGGTTTTGTTGCTGGGAGCGGGTGGCTTCGCGCTGGTCAGCGTGAGCGGCACCAACCGTGCGCCGGCGCCTACATCCAGCGCGATCTCCACTGCCCTGGGTGCCAGCGGCGGCGCCGAGACTGTGGTTCCGGCGATGGCTCCGGAGGCAGATTTGGGCCCCATCGCGCCAGCCGAGGCCACCAGCGCTCCGCAGGAAAAGCCCGAGGAGCCACCGGCCGAAGCGCCCAAATCCAAGGCCCCGGTCGACGAGCGACCTGCGCAAAGCCCACCGGTTTCCGCGCGATCAGGCCCAGACGCCGCATCAAGCGCGGCTGCCCCAAGCGGCTCGGCGCAGATCGATATCTTCACTCGGAGGAAATAGCCGACAATACTGTCGGTATGCGCCCTCGGCTTCTGCTCGCCCTGGTGTTGTCCACTGCGACAGCTGCTGCGCAGCACGCCCACGACCCCGCCGCCGCCGAGGCGCTCTTCTCTGCGGCGCGTGAAGACATGGCGCGCGGCGACGTGCGGGAAGCGTGCCGGAAGTTTGAAGAGAGCCAGCGCCTAGACCCAGCGGTTGGCACGGTGATCAACCTGGCCGCGTGCCTGGAGAAGCTGGGCAAGCTCTCGAGCGCCTGGGAAAAGTGGCAGCAAGCGCAACGCCTGCTCGGCCCGACCGATGAGCGCTTGGCGACCGTAGTCCAACGCGCGAAGGCGGTGGATCAGCGGTTGCCGCGTCTGACCATACGGCTTGCGCCGAATAGTCCGCTGTCGGCCATCGTGCTGCGAGACGGAGTCCAGCTCGGCCCCGTCGCACTATCGGTGCCTCTTCCGGTCGATCCCGGATTGCACGTTCTCGTAGTGCGGGCACCGGGATACGAAGACCGCCGCTACGAGATCGACATGCGCGAAAGCGAGCAGCGAGAGATCACCCTTGCCGTCGCCGCCGAGAAACAGCCTGCCAAGCCCTCCGCAGCGGCGCCGACGCCGCAGCCCGTGGCGCCGCCGCCCGCGGGCAAAGACCCGAAGCCTTCCGCGACTGCCTCGCCAATTCTGGGTTACGCGCTGCTGGGCACCGGCGCAGCGGCGGCTATCGTGGGCGGAGTTGCTGGCATCGTCGCCCTGAATAAGAAGAGTGATATGGACGCCGATTGCAGCACACGCGACGGGCAGCGCGAATGCGGAGCCGCCGGGCTCAGCGCCGCCGACTCTGGCAAGACGTACGCAACGGTGAGCAACATCGCTTTCGTAGTCGCCGCGGTAGGGCTCGGCGCGGGCACGTACTTCACGTTCTTCGCCGATCCGAGCCCCGAAGTGCAAAGCGCTCAGCTACATCTCCGCGGAGCGTTCTAATGCGACGACTGCGCGCCCTATCCCTATTGCTCACCTGTTTGGGCTGCGAGACGCTGATCGGAGCAGACTTCGACGACGCCAAGCGCCGACCCGTAGCAAGCGTCGATGGCGGTGCGGACGCCGCGGAAGAGGCAGGCAGTTGCGACAACGCGCGGCCACCGAAGCCACCCGACGTCACGGGCGCCGGCGGAGATACGCGTTTCTCGATCGTGCTCCACGAGCTGTATTTTGGCGAAGGCAAAGATGCCCAAGACAAGCCCGACTATTTCAACGTCGGCTTTGACATCGACGGCGTATGTGCCGGCCATGGGCAGGCGCCGAAGTGCAGCGCGGACTTCACCGGCGCGGATCCGACCGACGGCCCGCACGGGGAAGACAACGGCGTTGGGCGCATGCTTTTCGAACAAGACTCGGCGTTCGGCACCAAGGTCGTGTCCGGCGAGTTCGTCTCCAAGAGCATCCGAGATGGCGCCTACGCTCCCTTTGGGTTCATTGAAGTGGGCGGCTACAACAGTTTTTCCGAAGACGACGAGCTCGAGGTCACGTGGTCCGTGGCGCTGGCGACGCAGGTGACTCCGTCCGGAAGCTTCGTGCCCAAGCTGGACGGCTCCGACCCGTGGCCCTTGGCGGATGCGGTCCAGATTGGTGGTACTGCGGGCAACCCGATCCAATACAAGAGCACCCGAGCCTACGCGAACAAGCGCCGCCTAGTTGCGTACTTTGAAGAAGCCATTGTGCCTTTGGCCAATGTGTACTTCCAAGCCAAGAAGCTGATCCTGACCGGAGACCTGGACTACGACCCCATCGATCAGATTTGGAACCTAAGCGACGGCTTGGTCGCTGGCTACTCGGAGTCCGATGAACTCCTGGCCATCGTTCCGCAGATCACGACGCAGTTTTTGGGGGTGCCGCTATGCACCGACAACGCTAGCTACAAGAGCACCAAGGCGTTCATCTGCCGCAATGCCGATCACGCCACGGGCGCCCTTGAGCCGGGTAAACCCTGTGATGCATCGAGTTTCGCTATCCGGTTCGAGTCGGTCAACGCCGTGGCTGGAGAAGTCGGCATGTTCCCGCCGCCCAAAGCGAAGTGCCCCGCAGCGACGGACCCCTCGACGGACTCATGCACGATCCCGGTGAAGTGAATCTTGCTTCGACCCGCAACGCATAACTACGGGCCAAGGGCCTCAGAACGGCCAGCGCAAACCCAGGCTCAGGCCAGCGGGGCTCACCAGGTGTTCAACTTCCAGGGGCTGTTTGCGTTGTCCGCATCCTGCAGCGCCTTGATCGCGGAGCTAATCTCGTCGTCATCATCGTCATCGCTCCAGAAGTTGAAACCGGCGCGATAGTTTTCGCCAAGCTCAGGCCAGGACGAAAACGCTTGGCGCAGCTGCGCCGCATAGCCCGCGATGCGCTGCCACGCTTCTTCTTCGGTCAGGTAGCCGCAGGTGGCGCCCCATCGGCATAGTGAAATTGCACGGGACAAGTCCCAGCCCAGGATGCTGCGATGCGTCTGCCAAAAACCAAGCATGCCGTTGGCGTGATTGCGGAACGCTACCATGTCTTCGGCGCTGATGTTCTGCATGGCCGGGTCGTCGCGAATCAGTTCGGAGGCGTCCTGCTTGAACTCGCCCTTCGCCTCGAAGAGCGCGCGAATGCGCTCGTACTCGGCGCGGTGGCCTTCACTTTCGAGCCAAGACAGCGTTCCCAACAAGTCCTCTCGGTTTTCGATGCTCCATGAGGCGCCCAGCACCGCTTGCACTTGCTCCGCAGACACGTCTTGCGGGGGTGCCCCCTTCAGCCACTCATGTTGGTCCCCGTTGATGTGGGCGAGCACCGCGTTGCACGCAAGGGCCCGCTTCTGCTCCGGAGTCGCCGCCGGATTGGGAACGTAGTCGGGAACGCCACTGAACAAGGATTTGAGGAACTTGAACATGACTGCCATGCCTATCCCGCGCGAGCGCAATGTCAAGGGATAGCGTCAGCGCGCAAGAGACCAAGGTGACGAATGCCGCGGTCTAGCGCCGGGCTCGCCGGCGCCTTGAGAGCGCGACCAGCCCGACTAGCGCGAGCCAACCAAAGCCGCGGCTGTGCATCGGAGCGGTTCGACTCAGGGTGCAGGCGCTCTGGGATCCGGCAGAGGGGCGATTGGTGCTCGGGTCGGTGGCCCCAGGACCCGCGGGCGCGCCAGGCGCCGGGTCCGTGCCCGGATCGGGCGTCGGAACGGGCGGAGGCGGCGGAGGCGGCGGGGGCGGATACAGTCCGTCTGCGGCTTGTTTGAGGAAGTCGTCATAGCCCGGGGCAAGGGTGTAGATCCCGCCGCTGCCGCACTCATTGCCGTTCGCGCTTCCTCGCGAGGTGACGCCGACTAGGCGCAGCGTTCCGGCAACATCGACGTACGCGGGACCACCAGAGTCCCCGTAGCAAGAGTCAGGCAAACCCGAGCGACCCGCCAGGAACTCCGCGTCATTCCGGCGTTGGAATGGGGTCGCTGCGATGTTCAACACAGCGTCGGAGTTCGTGCTTTCGTTCGTGACGCCGTAGCCGGATACGATGACTGGCGTCTCTGGTTTGAGTACTTCGTCCACACGGGCCAGGCCGAGCACAGGCACCGGGAACTGCACCGTCACCGGTTGGTCCAAGACGAGCACAGCAATGTCTTCGTCACGTCCGAGTCCGTCGGCGTCCAAGGGTCCGAAGTTGCCGTATTGCGGATGCATAACGATCTTGGCGACCGCATGCATGGCCTGCGTCGGCGGCGCAGAGACGTCCAGCACCCCAGCGACGACGCCCAGACTCTCCGGTGCTTCCGTGCCAATCACATTCCAATTGTCGTCTTCCATCGCCACGCAGTGGGCCGCGGTGACCACGACCCGCGACGCGATCAACGTGCCAGTGCAGCCGAAGAACTTGGAATCGTGATACCAAATCGCCACCGTCCCATGCAGCTCGTCGAGAGTCGCGGGTGCGCCTCCGACTACATGCGGTCGACTGCTCGACTCTGGTAGCTCGCTCACCGGCGCAGGGCCTTCGCCGCTGCAACCCATCGCCAACGCGGCCGCACCCGCAAAGATGGCGAACCGAAATCCACCTAGGACGTTCATGGGATGGGCCGTTGCAACGGGCGTACCGCCGATGGAGGCGTTGTGAAGTTCCTGTAAAACTCCTGCTGCCGGCGACGACTGCGCGAACATGACGTCGCGGGTCCGGACGCGCTGCGTCGGGTTGACACCTCCGTCCGGACGCGGGCGCCCTGTCCGCGCTGGGTTTACCCTGGGTTCCTGGCTCACAGGGGTTGGCACACGCTTCGCAGTCGCGAAACGCCATGCAACGACAAGCCACTCACCCACACACCATCCGATGGTTGGCTGTGGCGCTCGCACTGAGCGGATGCGCGAGCCAAACGGATGACTCAATCGGCAGCGGCGGCAAGCCGCCCGCAGGCAGTCCGATCCAAGGTGCCGGAGGAGGTACAAACGCGGGCAGCGGCAGCTCGAACGAAGGCGGCATCGGCGCGGGCAGTGCTGCAAGCGGTGGCTCGACGAGCACGGGTGGAAGCGCGAACGGAGGCGCCGCAAATGGAGGCGCGAACGGAGGCGCCGCAAGTGGAGGTGCGAACGGAGGCGCCGCAAATGGAGGTGCGAACGGAGGCGCCGCAAATGGAGGCGCGAACGGAGGCGCCGCAAATGGAGGCGCGAACGGAGGCGCCGCAAATGGAGGCGCGCCGGGCAGCAGTGGGGACCCATGCGACGACTGCGTCTTCGCGAAGTGCGGCGCCCAGATCTCTGCGTGCAACGCCAGCCCCGACTGCGTCGCAATGGGCAAGTGCTATGACGCTTGCGTGGACGATGCTTGTTTCGACACTTGCTACGATTCCCACCCAGCAGGCCAAGCCCTTGACGACGCCATCTTCGATTGCGTCTTCACGGGCTGCGCTAGCGAATGCCAGTTCTAGAGTTGACCGGTCCACGTGTAGCCTTGACCCTGCGATTCGACGCTTTAGGCGGCGGATTTCGGGTAATGTGACGAAATGCACCGCCTCCTTCGCCCCGCGTTCGTGCTCACCGTCGCAACCGCGGCGACGGGGTGTACCAAACCGCAAGAACGGACCCGCGTGGCGTCCGCCACGGTCCCAAGCGCGCCGCCCACCCAAGCGGAAGCCTCGGATGTGGTGGCGCCTCAGCCCACCGGCCAGGAACCACTTCCGCCGCCGGCAACCAAGAAGCGCACCGTGCGCTCGCCACTTCCCAACGCCTTCGAACCAAGCAGTGGTCTTGGTCCCAATCTCCGGGGGCTCAATCCGACCTTGGAAGGGCGCTCGGTATCTGCCGCCAGTGATGGCACTTGTTACATCGAACTGCCACCGCCGGAGGGCACCCCGCCACCGCCTCCCGGTGGGAGCAACTACGTTCGCAAGAACGTTGACTGCCCGGAGGCGATGCAGGATCCCGCATGGGACACTTGCTTGCATGGCACCCTGTCCACCGACGGTACGAAATGCGAATGCTGGCGCCCAGGCAATCCGCCGCCCCCGCCTTCCCAGGCGGAATGTCCTGGCGGCGCCAAATAGGACTGAGGCCCCAGGCGTTGCGCACCGCGTGAGAACAACGATGCGCAAGGTCGAGCGGCGTGCTGAGACTGCGTGTAGGGGCGTCGAATAGAGACGACGCGCAAGGCCGCTGCGCGCTGCGGCTGGGAACAACCTGAATGGTGTCGATCTGATGGGAACGAAGGGCCGGGCCGCTGCGCGCTGCGGCTGGGAACAACCTGAATGGTGTCGATCTGGTGGGAACGAAGGGCCGGCCCGCTGCGCGCTGCGGCTGGGAACAACCTGAATGGTGTCGATCTGGTGGGAACGAAGGGCCGGCCCGCTGCGCGCTGCGGCTGGGAACAACCTGAATGGTGTCGATCGAGCGTCACCGCGAGACCGCGAGCTTGGTGTGACGGTAGTCTTTGCAAGATGTTTGATCTGCAGCGCGTTGCTCTATTCGCTCTGGCCAGCGGCTTGCTCAGTGCTTGCGGCACCCGTCCGCAGGATGCGCCTCAGGTTGCCACCGTCACGGCGCCGGCACCGGCGCCAGCGAAGAGCACCGAACCAGCCCCGGCAGAGAGCGCTTCAGTCGTCGCGAGCAAAGCGCCGTCACCCGATCTTCCGAAAGATCCCGATCCGCACGCGCAAGAGCGAGCCGTAGCGAAGACGGCCGGCGAAAAAGCGATTCGCGCGGCAGGGTTCAGCACGTGGGCGCTCGACACCGGGATGCAGCCGCAGCGAGAGACTTCGCCCGATCGCACGTTGTGGCGTTTCGCTGTGTTCACGGACCAGAATGAACAAGTTGGTTGGCTGCTAGTCACCACAGAGGGCGTGGTCACCATCGAGGCCCTGGAGCAGGAGCTGTCCCTAGCTGACTACAAGAGGCTGCGAGCCCAGCAAGCCGTCATGTCCAAGCGGCTTGCAAGCCTGCCGGTCATCAGGAGCTACTGCCAGTGGGTCGAGAAGCAGACCGGAATGAAGGGCTGTCTGTTTTGGATCGAGGGAGCGCCGGCCCTCGACTGCAAGCCGGCGGCGAAGAGCCCGTGCTTCTGGCAGGCCTACGTGGGATCGGACAACGGCCTCGCCGCGGCGCGGCACTTCACACTGCTCGTGGACGCGGGCAACGGTGCGCTCTTCGTGCAAGAGTTGGACGGCGTGGTCCCGCTGAAGAAGTGGCGGCGCAGTCAGCCGTTTTAGTGAGTCCGCGACCGCTGGCTTCACGACACGGGCAGCGGCCGCACCCCGTAGGAGAACTCTCCGTCAACGATCCGCGCCGGCGCGTACGCGACGGCGCGGGACGGCGCGGGACGGCGCGGGACGGCGCGGGACGGCGCGCGCGCGAACGCCAAAATCGTCCCGTTCGATTCGCCGCGACGCCGCGGGCGCAGACGCCAAAATCGTCCCGTTCGACTCGCCGCGACGGGCGCCAAACCGTCGCCTTCGACTCGCCGCGACGGCGCGGGCGCAGACGCCAAATTCGTCCTGTTCGACTCGCCGCGACGGCGCGGGCGCAGACGCCAAATTCGTCCTGTTCGACTCGCCGCGACGGCGCGGGCGCAGACGCCAAGCCGTCGTGCCACTTTGCAGCCCCATGGGACCACCCCATTTGCAAGAGCATGGGGCCAGGG